>JBOGSE010000904.1:0-13660 GCA_050694895.1 bacterium
GCGGTCTCCTCATCGCCGCCCAGATCGTCGCCCCAGGTCATGGGCTTCCCTTTCTCGGCCAGCAGACGAAGCGCGTCATCGTACGAGATCCGGGGAAAGGGCACGACCGCGCGCTCCAACGGCGCGACATCGCGCTCCAGTGTCTTCAGTTCGCTCCGGCAGCGCTCCAACACACGGGCGACCACGCCCGCGACGAAGCCTTCGGCCAACGCCATGTAGTCGTCCAACTCCATGTAGGCGGCCTCGGGCTCCAACATCCAAAACTCGGTCAGGTGGCGCCGTGTCTTGCTCTTTTCGGCGCGAAAGGTGGGACCGAAGCAATACACACGCCCAAACGCCATGGCCGTGGCCTCGTTGTACAGCTGACCCGACTGCGTCAGGTACGCGGATCCCAGATCGAAGTATGGCGTGGCAAACAGCGTGGTCGTGCCCTCCACCGCGGCCGGGGTGAGGATCGGTGCGTCGACCCGCAGAAAGCCAGATCCATCCAGATAGTCGGTCATCGCGCGGATGACCTCGGCGCGCACACGCAGGACAGCGTGCTGCCGGGTGCTGCGCAGCCACAGGTGGCGGTGGTCCATGAGAAACTCGACGCCGTGCTCTTTCGGCGTGATCGGATACGGCTCGGCCTGCTGCACGACGACCAGACCGGTCACGCTCAGCTCGACGCCGCCGGCCGCCCGTGCATCTTCCCGGACCACGCCGGTGACGATAACGCTGCTCTCCTGCGAGAGCCGGTCTGCGGCCGCGAAGGTGTCCTCGGAGACCTCCGTCCTGGCCACGACGGCCTGCACGATACCCGTCCCGTCCCGCACGAGCAGGAACTGAACCTTGCCGCTGCTCCGGCGATTGTAGAGCCAGCCGCGCAGCTCGACCCGCCGTCCCGCGAAATCGCGGAGAGTGTCGATTGTCACGCGCACGACCTCGTCGGTCATGGCCTCTCTGCGTGGTGTAGGAGGCCGCCACCAGATGCGGAATGTCCCGACGACATGAACGTCCCATCCATCTTGATGATCTTTGACTTTGACAACACGTTGATCGATTCGAAGATCAACTTCATCGAACTGCGCGGCGCGCTGATTGATCTGTGGGCGTCGGCGGCGCCGCTGCCGGACACACGGGACGCGCTGCTACGTCTGCCGATCCGCGACATCGTCGACCAGGCGGTCGCGGCATCGCGCGGACTGACCGAGGCGGCCTGGGCTGTCATCGAAGCCTACGAGACGTCTGGCCTGGACGGCGCCCCGGCGATGCCTGACGCGCTCGCCGTGCTGGAGAGTCTGGCCGCCCGGGGTATTCGCCTTGCGCTCCTGACGAACAACGCCCGCCCCGCGACCCTCCGCCTGCTGGAGAGTCTCGGGCTGGCGCGACTCTTCGACCTGACCATCACACGCAGCGACGCATCCGCCCTCAAACCTGACCCCGCGGGCGTTCATCTCATTCTCGATCGCCTCGGACCGACCGGCGCAGTCTATCTGGTCGGAGACTCCTGGATCGATGGTCTGGCGGCAGAAGCCGCGGGTGTGCGGTTTATCGGTGTCGGCCCACGGAGGGCTGAGGTCGAAGCCCGCGGTGTTCGACCCTGGGCATGGATAGATGACCTGCGCTCGCTTCTGGATCTCGACCTGGGCCCCTAGATGCTGCGCGTCCGACGCTACCAGAGGTGCGCGAACTTGCGCGAGAACCGTTCTTCGAGCTGCTCGCGGTTGAGATGGTAGACCGGGCATTCCCGCAGCATGCAGACGTGCAGGGCCTGGTTGCAGTAGGCGTCGGGAACCTCCCAGCACCGCCGGCTGATGTAATACGCGGTGCACACCCCCTTCCGCGCGTGCACCCCACTGGCCTCCACGGCCGCAGGCATCGGAGAGGTGCCCGCGGCGCCCGGCTTGCCGGTCGGTGTGGGCCCGGGTCGCACGAGCCGCAAGACCGGCGTGGCCCCAGGACCCGCGATCCCGGTCTCGGTGCGCGATTCGATGACCGGCGGCGGCGGCGCCGAGTCGACCAGCTCGTCCATCTCGCGTGATGCGGTCTCGATCAGGTCCCTAACGCCGCGCCGGAGCTCCTCGCGCCCGCTTGGCATGAGCGATCACCTCTTGAGCCAGATTCATGTATTCTTTCGCGCCCCGCGACTCGGGATTCCGGAGAAACAGCGGGACGCCCGCCATCGACGACTCCACGAGTTTGATGTTGAAGTGAATCGTCGATTGATACACCTTGTTGGGAAAGAAGTCGTGGATGCCGGCAACGATCTCCTTGCTGATCGCCGTGCGTGAATCGTACATCGTGGGCAAGACGCCCAGAACCTCGACCTGGTACCCGATCCCTTCCTGGATCATTTTGAGCGTCTTGAGCAACTGCCGCATCCCGACCAGCGCGTAGTAATGGGTCTGGATGGGGATGATGATGCCGTCGCTGGCGACGAGCGCGTTGACGGTGAGCAGACCCAGCGACGGCGGGCTGTCGATGATGATGAACTCGTACCGCTCGCGGACGAGAGGCAGGCGCCGGCGCAGGATCGTCTCTCGTCCGATCTGCGCCGCCAGCTCGAGTTCGACCGCGGCCAGGTCGATCGAGGCAGGCGCGACATCGAGCTTCTTGACGACCGTGGGGAAGACGATCGAGTCGAGCGGCATGCCGTCGTGCTCGGGGCCGACCATCACGTGGTAGACCGTCCGCTCCACCGTCCCGGGATCGAGCCCAACCCCGAGGGTCGCGTTCGCCTGGGGATCGAGATCGATCAGAAGCGTCTTGTGTCCGCTTGCGGCGAGGGAGGCGGCCAGGTTCACGGCCGTGGTCGTCTTGCCACAGCCGCCCTTCTGGTTGACCATCCCGATGACCAGGGCCTCGCCGCTCACACGTGCTCCTCCACCTCAGGCGCGGCGCCTCGCGCCTAGCCGTGGCTGTTCGACCCGACAGGAACCTTCTCCTTGTTCGGGTATTATTTAGGCAGAGCCCTGGGGCGGGCCAAAGCCGAAGCCGAGGTGGAAGAGATGCGGGTCACGCTGAGCGTCATCAAGGCGGATATTGGAGCGATCGGCGGCCACACCGTACCGAGCCCAGAAGTGATGGCCATTGCCGGTGAGCGCATCGGCGACGCCAAAGGTTCCCTCCTCATCGACGCGTTCGTCTGCCACACCGGTGACGACATCGCGTTCATCATGAGCCACACGCAGGGCGTCGAGAATTCGCGTGTCCACCAGCTGGCCTGGGACACGTTCCTCGCCTGCACCAAGAAAGCCAAGGCGCAGGGACTCTACGGCGCCGGGCAAGATTTATTGAAAGACGCCTTCTCCGGGAACGTCCGCGGCATGGGCCCAGGGTCCGCGGAGATGGAGTTCACCGAGCGGCCCAACGAGGCCATCATGGTGCTGCTCGGAGACAAATGCGGTCCGGGCGCGTTCAGCCTCCCCCTCTACCTCTCGTTCGCCGATCCGATGTATTCGCCGGGACTGCTCATCTCCGAGGGTCTCCACGACGGCTTCACGTTTCACATTCTGGACATGGATCATGCCGAGGGTGACCGCCTGATCGTGCTGGAGGCGCCGGAACGACTGTACGACATCGCAGCGCTGCTCCGCGACACCAACCGGTTTGCCATCAGGTCGATCTGGTCACGCAAGTATCCCGATGAGCAGGCGGTCGCGGTGGGCACCGAGCGGCTGCGGAACATCGCGGGAAAATACGTGGGCAAGGACGACCCGCCCGTGGTGGTCCGTACGCAGAAGATCTTTCCCGCGACCGAAGAGTTTGGTCCGCCGTTTGCGATCAGCGCGTTCGTCGGCGGCGACACCCGCGGTAGTCACAACCTGCCGTTCATGCCCGTGCCGATGAACACCGCGGCCTCGACATTCTTCTGCATCCCGATGGTCTCGGCGCTGGGGTTCTCGATCCACGACGGGCTTCTCACGGGACCGAGCGATCTGTTCGCCGATCCGTTCTGGTATCATGTCCGCGAGCGGGCGGCCGCGAAGGCCATCGACATGCGGCGGCAGGGCTTCTTCGAGCCGGCGATGCTCCCCTACAGCGAACTGGAGTACGGCGGGATCGTCACGCGGCTCAACCGCCTGGAAAAGGACTTCAAGGTGCGCACCACCGCCAAGGTTGCCGGTGACGGCGACGGCGTCAAGCAGCCGGCCAAGAAGCGGAAGTAGCAGAGCAGACCGATCGCCTGCGTATAAGAACGTGCGGGTCGTACTCGATCCGGACCGAGTATGTGTCAACCGGTGTCCGCAGTCAAGAACAGGACGCGATCCTTCAATGCGTCGTCAGTGGAGTGGACGGCCAGAAGGCCGGCCAGGTGCCGCACCAGCCCGCCGATGTCGTGCTGTGAAATGGTCCGGGACTGAATCAGCACGATACCCCAGTGCGTCCGCCGATCCTCAGCCCACTGCCGAGAGAGAGACATGAAGTCCCGCAGGTTATACGAGACCAGCGCACGCCCCTGACGTGCGGCAGCCGTGAGCTGCTCCCCGTCGTCAAGGCCCCTGGCCCAGCGGTGCTCTTCCTCCTGCACGGCGACCGCGTCGTGCCCCATCCGACGGAGTTGCTGGGCGACCTCGCCCGAAATCATCTCGTCGAGCCACAGCCGCAACGGCTAGACTGGAGCCCGTGACGCAGGGATGAGATGAGGGTAGAGTCGCTGCCACTCCTCAATAGGTCGCTCGTTCTCGGCGATCAGTCGGTCGATCTCTTCAGAATGAGCGCGAGAGTATTGCAGCGCCACGTCCAGCTGCCCCGGCACGAGCTGAGTGAGCACCCGGAGCGTTCGCGACTTGTCTTCGCCGCCCCCACGATGAACAGCCACAACCTCCCACACATCTGGGCCACCCTCAAGCCGAGCCCGGCGGTCACCCACAGGACCGGCGAAGACAATGCCGGGATGCTGCCTCATCCGTAGTGCCTCCTCCGCCATCTCACCGACCACGGAGCCAAGGGATCGGCAAGTGCGCCGCGCCAGATCCCTGAACGACTCCATGGCCGCCCTACTCAGTCGAACGGTCACTCCCTGCGTCTTGGCGGGGGGCACCTGCCCGAGTTTTCTGCGAACTCCGGGCGCATAGTACCTGACGTCTTCTCTCAGCTCATCGAGGGACTTCGTCACACCGTCTTTCCTTCCGAGCGCCTGGATTGCCGCCGCCGCCTCATCGAGCGTAGCTTCCTGACGCACGTACTTCGCCAGCACGACCTGAACATCTCCCCCGGTCCAGAAACCGCGCCTGGCCCTGGCCATCGCTCGCGTCCGCCTCCGTTCCCTCAACCCAATCCCTATGGGCAATTACATTGTAATACTCATAATAATCCATAGTCAAGCCGCTCGGGTCTCCCGCTAGCAGCTGTCCCTGCCTAGTTGGGATACGGCGGGATCGTCACCAGGTCAGCAGACCGGAGAGGGACTTCAAGGTGAGCACCGCGGCCCAGGGCTCGCCCTGGGGGCGTCAGGGCTACCAGTTCTGTGCGTCGATTGCCCTGCTTATCCGGGCCGCGATCATTGGAATCAGTTGATTATTGCGCAGTGAACCGGTCTCCCCTGTCGCCGTGGCCCCAAAAAGGACGTCGCGGCCGCTATACGCCGAGAAGGCCTGCCAGTCCAACGGCGCTCCGCTGGCATGGGTGACGCTGCCGTTGATCCGAACTGCCCGAGTACCCACGCCCTCCACGGGTGTCTCTGAACGGTTGGACGCCCTGGCGCTGAGAAGCGCGGTCAACACTGGATAGGCCTGCCGGATGCGCTCGTCCGTCGGGTTCTGCACTCCGGTGGCATACGCGCCGAAGAACAGCACGCCGCTGCCGGGCGGGGGAGGACGATCGGCGAACGGCAGCGGCTTGTCGCAGGATATCACGTCGATGCTGCCAACCCCCGCCGCGAGCACGCGAGCCGCCTGGGCAGGAAAGTCTCCGCCGAGAAACTGCCCCGGCAGCGCGGTACTCATGTTGGCGGAACCAATGCCCGTGCGCCCGTCGCGCGCGGGTAAGAGAGCCCGCTGCAGAACATCTGGCGTAACCATGGAGACGCGCCGCGGCTGAACAATGAGTACAATGACCCAATGGGAGACGAGTCCGTCGGACCGAGTGAATGTGTACGGAATGAGATAGGTGCCCTCGGCCTGGTTGCTATTGGGAGTAACGGTCAGGGCGCCGTTCTGTGCATCAGCATCGAGCCTGGCTCTTGGCGATTCATTCTGGCCAAATTCTGGCATTCTTGAGATCGGCCGACTCGATCTTCACTGATTCGCCAGCGGCCGCGACCACGGTTGTAGCCATATCGAGTCTTGCGCGGGAGTCGCAACTCACAATCAGGGCACTCGTGTGTACCGTCCCCGCGGGGTCACTCCAGGTGTACGTAATTGTTTGGAGGTCCGGATTGGCAGCCACACAACGGAGGCTCAAGCCGGTAAAGGAGCCGGTCTCGATGATATCAACGGCCACCACGGACGGGTTTGACGACGTCGCAGAGCGGATCCGGCCGCCGTTCCTCGCACCGTCCACCGCGACGTTGGCGTCCTATCCGGCGGAGAGCTGCACAACGGGAGTGCGGGCAGGAGCCGTTGCGGGCGTCTGTCCCACTGCAATGGGCGGAACGAGTGCGATCAAAAGCACGAGTGCGAGAACGAGGCCTTTCTCCCCGCAGCACAGTCGACGGACCGCTACGAGACCACTACGTCGAGCCCAGAGGGCCACTCCAGATGCCTCCACCACTCAGTGTTTCTCGTCGCCGGGCTGCTGCGGCGGCTGCTTGAGCATCTTCCCATCGACGAAGCGGACCAGAGTCGGCCACATAGACCCGATCATGCCGCCCACGGCGATCATGAAGGCCATGCCCCAGAAGAAGAATCCCAGATAGTCGCGTTCGGTCATGCTACTCTCCGGCGCGCCGGGTGCCGCGCTGTTCGTGCGGTTCTGTGGTGGCCGACGGCTCTCCTCCCGGAAAGCGTGCACGCACCCAGGATCGGGCCTCCTCCCGCGTGGCGAACTCGCCCTCGGCCTGGGCGATCTCCGCCGCATCCAGGATCTCCGCAAATTGCGGCCCCGGCCGGTACCCGAGCGCGACCAGATCGTCGCCGGTCAGCAGACGCGGCGGTGGTTCCGCGGACTTCTCACGGCGGGCCTGTTGGGCCCAGTCGTAGACTCGCAGGTCGCGGTGGCTGGCCAGACAGTCCACGCGGTGAAGTTCGAGCACATCATCGATGTCGGCGCGGCGCAGAAAGCGCGCCGCTCGTCCGGGCCGCATCGCGGGCAGGTCGCCCACGCGCAGGTGATCGGCCACGAGCATGACGATCGCCCGTGTGTCTGCCCCCGACAGGCGCAGGCGCTGGCAGATTGCCTCGGCCATCGCGGCTCCCACCGCGGGATGGTTGTGGAACCGGATACGATCCGAGACCGTGAGGGTCGCGGGCTTGCCGACGTCGTGGAGCAGCGTCGCCATCGCCAGGACTCCTGACGGCTGCCGCAGATGCCCCAGGGCCAGGTACGTGTGGGTGAGCACATCGCCTTCGGGATGAAACTCCGGCGGCTGCGGGACACCTGCCATCGCAGCGACTTCCGGAAGCACCGCTTTCAGCAGACCGGTGGATTCAAGCAGGCGAACGCCGGCCGCGCGCCCGGGAGCGACCAGCAGGTGCATGAGCTCGTCGCGGATGCGCTCCGCGCTGACGTCGGTAATCCGCTGAACCAGGACACCGATGGCCTCCAGCGTCGGCGGGTCGATCGCAAACTCGAGCTCGGCGGCAAAGCGGATGGCGCGCAACAGCCGGAGTCGGTCTTCCAGGAAGCGTTCGGCGGGATCACCGACGGTCCGGATCACGCGCCGCTCGAGGTCGGCGCGGCCGCCGACGTGGTCGATGAGGGCATCGGCGAGCGGATCGTACAGCAGCGCGTTGACCGTGAAGTCTCGGCGCAGCACATCGGCCCGGACGTCGCTGAACTCCACGAAGGATGGGTGACGACCGTCCAGGTACGGTCCTTCCCGGCGGAAGGTCGCCACCTGATACGGGTGACCATCGAGCACGACCGCCACGACCCCAAACTCCGCGCCGACCGGCACGGTGCGCTCGAACAGGCCGGCCGTCGCCTCAGGTGGAGCCGCGGTGATGATGTCGAGATCCTTGGGGAGCCGCCCGAGGAGCAGATCGCGCACGACCCCGCCAACCAGGTAGGTTTCCCACCCGGCCGCGCGCAGTCGGCGAACGATCTCCAGACCGGGCCTGAAGCGCTCGGGAAGGACGAGCAGCGAGTTACCCTTCCGGGCGCTCCTCGCCGCTGTTGTGGAGCTCGCGGGTCTTCTCCTCGAAGACCTCACGTCCGTGGTCGATCGCTTCGCGGATGCGGGATGCGCTTTCATCCAACTTCGACCGGCCGCGCTGGGTCATGTCATCCGCGGCGCTGCGGACCTTCTTCAGGACCTCATCCGCACGCTCGCGCGCGCGGTCGCGCGCGTCTTCCGCGGAGTCCCACAACCGGTCCCGGGTCTCTTCCCCCGGGCGGGGAGCGAACAGCAGCGCAAGGGCGGTCCCCAGCAACCCTCCAAGGATGAATCCGGCCACAAAGTCTGATCGGTTCGCCATCGGTCTCATCTCCTCACGTTGTCACCCTGAGTCTTTCCCCAATCTCGGTGATGATACCCCCGCCCAGGACGCTCTGACCATCGTAAAACGCCACCGCCTGCCCGGGTGCCGCCGCGCGCTGCGGAGAAAGGAACGCCACGTCGACAGCGCCATCTGCCAGCACCGTCAGGGCCGCCGGGACATCGGCGGCCGCATGCCGGATGCGTACGGTCACCTGGGCACCCGCGAGCCGGTGGCCACCCGGTCGCGGGTCGGGCACGATCCAGTTCACCCGGTCGACCCGGACGCGCGCGCGAAGCAGATCCTCGGCCGCGCCGACGACGAGCGTGTTGCGGGCCGCATCGATGTCCACGACATAGCGCGGCGCAGATGCCGTCAGGCCAAGCCCTCGACGCTGGCCGACGGTGTACCGCGCGATCCCGTCGTGCGTGCCCACGACCGCGCCCGTTCGGTCGACGATCTGCCCGGGGCGGCCGGCATCGGGCCGGCGCGCGGCGACCAGATCCGCGTAGTGTCCGGAGGGCACAAAGCAGATCTCCTGGCTGTCGGGCTTGTCCGCGACCGGCAGATTGAAGCGACGCGCAAGCGCGCGGATCTCGTCCTTGCTGTAGTCGCCGACCGGGAACCGCACCCGTGCCAGCTGCGCCTGCGTGAGGCCGTAGAGCACGTACGACTGATCCTTGACGGGATCCGCGGCGCGGAGGAGCGCGAACCGCCCGGTCGCGTCGCGGTCAATGCGGGCGTAGTGGCCGGTGGCCAGGGCCTCGCAGCCCAGACCCTCTACCTTCTCGAGCAGAATGCGAAACTTGATCGCCTGATTACACGCGATGCAGGGATTGGGCGTGCGGCCCTGGGCATACTCATCGCAGAAGTAGTCGATGACCGCGCGCTCAAACTCCTCCCGAAGATTCAGCACGTAGTGACGGATCCCCAACGTTCGAGCGGTCGCCCGCGCGTCCTCGATGGCGCCGACCCCGCAGCACGTCTGGACGTTGCCTGCGGGCTCCTTCAGCCACGAGGGCCACAGGTTCATCGTCAGCCCAATGACCTCATGCCCGCCGTCTGCGAGCAGGGCGGCGGCCACCGCGCTATCGACTCCGCCGCTCATCGCGACGGCGATCTTCGCCATCACACCTCACCGCTGAACGTTCGGTGCACGAACGCCCCTGATGGTAACAGGCGTCCGCGGGAGTGTAAACCGGATCTCAGCGTGCGCCTTCTTCCGTATCCTTCCCGGCCTTTTCCGCGGTCGGACGCTCGTCGTCGGGCTCGTCCGATGGTGACGTCCCCCACCACTCCGCAAGACGGCGGCGCACGGCCTCCTCGGCGCCGTGGGTCGTGGGGCGGTAGTACCGCCGCCCCTCGAGCGCCGGCGGCCGGTACTCCTGTGGGACGAAGCCACCCGGGTGGTCGTGCGGATACTGATAGCCGACCCCGTGCCCCAGCCGCCGCACGGCCTGGGGATGGCTCGCATCCCGCAGGTGTCTGGGTACCGGGTCGGCGCGGCGCTCCTCCACGTCCCGCATCGCGTCGCCGATCGCCCGGACGACCGCGTTGCTCTTCGGCGCCGTCGCGATGTAGATGGCCGCCTCCGCCATGGGAATGCGCGCTTCGGGCAGGCCGACGAATTCCACGGCGTGAGCCGCCGCGGTGGCCACGACCAGCGCCATCGGATCGGCCAGTCCAACGTCCTCGGCCGCGTGCACCACCATGCGGCGCGCAATGTACCGTGGATCCTCGCCGCTTGCGATCATTCGGGCGAGCCAGTACACGGCCGCGTCAGGATCAGACCCCCGCAAACTCTTGATGAACGCCGAGATCGTATCGTAGTGGGCGTCCCCTTCCCTGTCGTAGAGCAGCGCCCGGCGCTGGCTGGCATCGACGGCCACGGCTTTGGTGATGCGCCGCCCGCCATCGATCTGGGGCGCCACGGCGGCCGCGGCCTCCAGGATGTTGAGCGCCACCCGGGCATCGCCGTTGCTGATCGCGACCAGGTGGTCCAGCGCATCGGGATCGAGCTCCAGACGCGCCTCACCAAGTCCGCGGGGATCGGTCACCGCGCGTGTGAGGATCGTCCGCACCGCCGCGTCATCCAGGGGCTCGAGCTGCGCCACCCGGGAGCGGGACACCAGGGTCGCGTTCACCTCATAGAACGGGTTCTCGGTCGTGGCGCCAATGAGGATCACGGTGCCATCCTCGACGTGAGGCAGGAGCACATCCTGTTGCGCTTTGTTGAACCGGTGGATCTCGTCGATGATGAGCAGCGTTCGTTGCTGGTGAAAGTTCCTGCGGTCACGGGCCTCCGCGATGATGCGCTTCAGATCGGCGACACCCGCCGTCACGGCGTTGACGTGCTCGACGTGCGACCGCGTCGACGCGGCCACCAGATGTGCGAGGGACGTCTTGCCGGTTCCCGGAGGGCCCCAGAGGATCAGGCTGTGGACCTGGTCGGCTTCGATCGCCGCGCGCAGCGCCCGGCCGGGACCGACCAGGCGCTCCTGTCCGACGAACTCATCCAGCGACCGCGGCCGCATGCGGGCGGCGAGCGGCGTGGCGGGATTGGCCTCTCCGGTGCGCTCGAACAGAGCCATCACGCCTATCGTAGCATTGCGGAGGGTGCCCTGCCGTCAGTCTGGCAGAGAGAAACGAGTGGCCGCAGCATCGCCGCGGCCACCGCTCAGTTATGCTCTCCGCCGTGCCGTACGGGACGAAGCTCCCGAACCCTGCGCTCGCAGGTGGGTGCCCTCCCGGCCGCTCTGGCTGGCCAGCGTAACGATCCGCCGGCTCTGCCTCGACCGCCGGAGCCGGGGCTCCCGGAACTTGAGTGTTGGATCGGAGCTTCCGGCCCGCCTCGAACACGGCAGAGAACCTTGCTATGTATTTCCCCTGTAGCGGATACTTCGAGCCGCCGGCTGATCACTCCTCCACGACGCGGATGTGCGCCTCCCGCAGCAGATCGGCGTCTACGGCACTGGGCGCACCGGTGAGCAGGTCGGTCGCGCTCGCGGTCTTGGGAAAGGCTATGACCTCGCGGATGGTCGATTCACCCGCCAGGAGCATGACGAGGCGGTCCAGCCCCAGCGCGATCCCGCCGTGCGGCGGCGCGCCGTATTGCAACGCATCGAGCAGAAACCCGAAGCGCTCCTGCGCCTGCTCGGGCGCGATCCCGAGCAGCCGGAAGATCTGTTCCTGCAGCGTCCGCTCGTGAATGCGGATGCTCCCTCCCCCCAGTTCCGTCCCGTTGAGTACCAGATCGTGGGCCTGCGCCCGCACACGGTCTGGGGCGGAGTCGAGCAGCGGGCGGTCCTCGTCGACGGGCGCGGTGAACGGATGGTGGACGGCGACGAAGCGGCGCTCCTCCTGACCGTACTCGACGAGCGGAAACTCCGTCACCCAAGTAAACCGCAGCGCGCCGTCGTCGCGGCGCAGGGCAAAGCGATCGGCCACCTCAAGGCGCAGCCGCCCTAAGGCTTGCGCGGCGGTCGCCGCGTCTCCAGCGACAAACAACAGCAGATCGCCTTCGCGGGCGCCGGTTCGGTCGGCTATCGTCGCGAGCGCCCCTTCGGTCACGTGGCCCGCAATCGCGCCGCGCGGTCCGCCGGCGGTGAGCGCCAGCGTCGCGAGTCCCCCAGCGCCGGCCGCTCGCGCGACTTCACCCAGGGCGTCGAGCTCCCGTCGCGTGGTCGCGGCGCGCCCGGGCACCCGCAGCGCACGCAGCACCCCGCCGCCCAAGACCCCTTGCGCGAACCGGGTCACGCCGCTGTTTGCGGCGAGATCGGTCAGGTCCACGATCTCCAGGTCCACACGGAGGTCGGGCCGCTCCGAGCCGAACCGGAGCATGGCCGCCTCATACGACAGCCGGGGGAAAGGCCGGGTGACCGCGACACCCACAACCCGCTCCAAGACGGTGGCAATCATCTCTTCGGTCACGTTCAGGATGGCGGCCTGATCCACAAAGCTCATCTCGATGTCGATCTGCGTGAACTCCGGCTGTCGATCGGCGCGCAGATCCTCGTCGCGAAAGCAGCGGGCGATCTGGAAGTAGCGATCGACACCCGCCACCATCAGGAGCTGCTTGAATAGTTGCGGCGACTGCGGCAGGGTGTAGAACTTGCCGGGATGCAGGCGACTCGGGACAAGGAAGTCGCGCGCGCCCTCGGGCGTATTCCGGATGAGCATGGGCGTCTCGACCTCAATGAAGCCCAGCCGGTCAAGCGCCTCGCGTGTCGCCATGGCCACCCGGTGCCGGAAATCGAGATTGCGGTACATCCGGGGCCGGCGGAGATCGAGAAACCGGTACCGCAGCCGCAGTGCCTCGTCGACGCCGGCGTCCTCGGCCGGCGCAAACGGCGGCGTCAGCGCCGGGGCAATCACGTCGATGGTGCGCGCCCGCACTTCGATCTCTCCGGTCGCCAGGCGAGGGTTGACCGTTCCTTCCGGCCGACGTTCTACACGACCTTCGATACCAACGACGAACTCCGCACGCACGGCTTCGGCGGCAGCGGCCGCATCGACGGCGTCCTCGGGATTGACGACGACCTGCACGATGCCCGAGCGGTCGCGCAGGTCGAGGAAGATCAGGCCGCCCAGATCGCGGCGGCGCTGCACCCATCCCGCCAGGCGGACGTCGGTGCCGACGTGCTCCGCGCGAAGGATGCCGCATGTGTGCGTGCGCATAAGAGGTTCCCCGGCTACGGCGTCAGGCGGCGAAGATCCCGGGGAAAGAGCGTCGCCCACCGGACGTTTTGGATCCCGCACAGCTGGGCCGTCAGGCGCTCGAGGCCGATGGCAAAGCCACCGTGCGGAGGCATCCCGCAGGCAAACGCTTCAAGGTATCCAGCGAACGGGTCCGTGTTCAGTCCGCGGCGCGCCATGCTCGCCAGGAGCTGCGCGTGGTCGTGGATGCGCATGCCGCCGGTGGTGACCTCAAGGCCGCGGAAGAGCAGATCGAACGAAAGTGTCACCTGGGGCGCACCCGGATCGGGAAGCGCATAGAACGGGCGGACCGCCGCCGGATAGTGCGTCACGAAGACGAAGTCGTGCCCTTCGGCGGCCATCTGCTGACCGAGCAGCCGCTCGCCCTCGGGATCAAGATCATC
>JBOGSE010000905.1:0-1675 GCA_050694895.1 bacterium
AGGCCTTCCTTGGGGCCCAGGCGCGCCGGACGGAGCCCGGCCGCGGCCAGCGCGTCACGGCCGGCGACGGTTCTTCCATCTACCTCTGCCTCGCCCTCGCCCAGGAGCACCAGGGCGATGTGGGCCAGGTGTGAGAGATCGGTGACTCCCAGAGACCCTTTTTCAGGAACTCGCGGATGGATTCCGTGGTTGAGCAGGCTCATAAAGAGATCGATGACTTCACGGCCGGCCCCGGATCCCCCGGTCGCCAGCGTGTTCGCGCGCGTGAGCATGATCGCCCGCACGACGTCGACAGGAAGCGCCGGTCCCACGCCGACGACATGGCTGAGGACGATCCGCCGTTGGAAGGCCTCGGTTTCTTCCTGCGGCACAGGCATGCCCTTGTGATTGGCCAGGCCAGTCGTCACACCGTAAATGACCGCTCCGCGCTCGATCAACTCCTTCACGAGGCGCTGCGAGCGCCCGACGCGAGCGGCCGCATCCGCGGCCAGCTCGACGCCCGCCTGGAGACGAGCCACCGCGACTACGTCCTCGATGCTCAGGTCGCGGCCTGTCAGGGTCAGGGGCGGGGGTTTCACAGAAGCCTCCTGGGGATCGTCCGCGTCCATCGGTTACGCCAGTGTGGGGACCCGTTCAGCGTGACATCGAGATCGAGCTGGAGATGAAAGGTCGTCGCGTCGCTTTTGAGTTCGGCCGTCGCCGTACTCTCCACTTCAAGACCTGGGCGGCACAGCGTCTTTCGGTCCCACCCGGTCGCCCGGGCATCGGCGGGATTCATGGCCGACACGGTCATGTCGGTCTGGTGCTCGTTTGTCACGACGGTCATGCCGTCGGGATGACGCACGGTCTCGCCAAGATGTCGACTCGCCGTCATCGTACGTCCGGCCACATCGTAGGCGATCGTGGTCCTGGCCTTTTCGGGCATGTGGCCGAACTGCGAGCGGCGTCTCGGCGGTGGAAGAATGTCCCGTGCCGCCCCGCGTGGTGCCGCCGACGGGACCACCGGAAGGATCATGCTGCTCGGCCGCGCCGAGCCGGAAAAGACGCGCAGCATGAATGGCTGCGGCGAGGGCCAGACTTCTGGAAAATCGGCGCCGGAGATGGCGATCCGGATCCGGTGGCCCTTGGGGAACACCCACGACACCGCGTCGAGCTCGACCGTCACCTCGTGCATCTGGTCGGGGAGGAGTGGGGTAACGCGGTCCATGCCTTCTCTGCGCGTGCCGTTGAGCAGCCCCTTGCACACGAGCGTCGAGGCACCGTCGGGCGCAACATCGCAGAGCCGGACCGAGAAGAACGCCACCTCGGCGGTCGTGGAGACGAAGAGTCGCGCACGCGGGAAGCCCAGAATCTCGAGATCGGCGGCCAGCGGCTTTGACGTGTACGTGATAGAGAACGCGTCGTTCGTGCCCTGTTCGCCCCATCCTACGCCGCCACCGGCGAATCCCAGGTCGGCAAATCCCACGAAGGGCACATACGCCCGCTCCGCGGCGAATTCGGCCACCGGAGGGCTCGTGCCCAGATCTTCCCTGGCCCCGAAAAACCACTCACGCTCGATGACGCGCGACGGCGGCAGCGTTTCTTCAAACCGCCAGGATCCCGGCGCGAGGTCGGTCGGGTCATCCGGCCGGCGATACTGCTGGATGTACACTGTCACCGGTGGTTCGTCCACGAT
>JBOGSE010000906.1:0-12059 GCA_050694895.1 bacterium
CTGTTGTAATCTTCTTGACTGACCCAAGTCTCAGGCACTGTGACAAGCCGCAGCCAGCGCCTGGCAATAGCGTGACCTGCCCTGGCCAGGATGAGTGCGTGAGTTTCCGCGACTATGAAATTTGTGGTAAACGGCGCAAGCTGCTCCCGCCGCAGGCGATCCCAGATGGCGCGCGCGACGTGGTGGTTAATGTCATCTTCGTTGGTCAGGGCCGCAAAGCCGCTGGAATCGATGAGGACGCGCCGCGGCTCAGTGGGCATCCGGGTCAAGATAGTGGTGATGCCGAATTGATAGATCTGGAGGGCCTTTGAACATACCTACTATCGGAGAGATGTCAATCTGATCAGCGGATGGCCAGTGGTCGGCCCCGGCTGTTTCCTGCAACTCCTGAAGCAGCTTCTCAGCCATGGGGGACGGCTCGCCATGACCCCGTTCCCATCTGCTGATCGTGCTAAAGCTGACACCGAGTTGTCGCGCGAGTCTTTCCTGCGACCATCCAAGGCGCTTGCGTAGCGCTTTCACATCCGTGGCCATTCGCCGTCACCGATTTTATCATAGCATTTCCTATAGCAGACTACCTGAAGAGATCGTCTTCCTCCGGCCGGACCAAGTCAGCCGCCCGTTCGCCACCAGGGTGATCGAGTCCCCGGATCAGGACGAGGGGCGTGCCTTCCGCGCCCTGGCCCTGCAGGAGATTGGCGAGGCCGGCGCACTCGTCGGCCACCGCCTCGACCGACACCCGCAGCACGTACCCATAGCGGTCTTCTTCACCAACGTACGAGCGCAGTACGCGCAGCCCCGCCGTACCGATCGCGACCCCGGTCGTCCCCTGCCGGAACGGACGCCCGTGGCTGTCGTTGACGATGACCGCCACGTCGATCCCAAACGCTCGTCGAAGCCCCGCGCGAATCCGTCCGGCCGAGGCATCTGGATCCGCTGGGAGAAGCGCCACCACGTCGTCCCCCAAACCCACGTTGGAGTGATCCACCCCGGCGTTCGCGCAAACGAATCCGAGACGGTGCTCGGCGATGATCAGTCCCGGCCGCACCCGACGGACCGTTTTCGACTCACGAAGGATAACCTCCACCAAGCGGGGATCCTTTCGGACCTCATCGGCCAGCCGGAGCGCCGCGGGGCCGGGCGTCACCTCCCGCAGATCAACGACATGCCCTTCAGCCTTCGAGACCACTTTGTGCGCGAGCACCACGATGTCTTTGGGCTCGGGACGCAGGCGGGTGTTCCTCAGCACCTCTGCCACCGCACCCACGAGGTCGTCGCCCGGCCGGATCTCCGGGAACGGCTCGGGTGCCCAGGCCTGCACCGCTTTCATCGCGGCCGTGCATCTGGGGGCAGGTGGGCGATGCGGATACCCAGATCGCGCCTGCGGTATCGAATGTTGAGGTTGATGAGGAGCACGGCGAGCGCTTCCAGCGTCGCCGCCGCGTCGAGCCCCCCGGCATCGATCCCGCGGGCGCCTATCGTCGCGGTCAGGTCGAGCACCGCCCCTTTGGCCACGGCGTCCCGGCCGCAGACGAGCACATCCTGGTCGAGCGGGCGTACCATGTCCGCCAGCAGATGTGCCGAGAGCGTGTGAAAGGCCGCGACGATGTGGGCGCGAGGCAACAGCGCCTGGGCTTCGGCGGCTGCAGATCCGGCAGCCGGCGGCATGAACGCACGCTTGGGGCCCATCGACACGGTGGTGTCCACCACGATCTTGTCTTCGAGCGGACCGGAGAAGGCCGCTACGAACTCCGCGTGCCCTTTGAACGGAATCGTGAGAATAACGATGTCTGCCGCGCGCGCCGCCTCGGCGTTCTCCGCGCCGCGTACGTTGGGGCGCCGCAGACCCGCGGCTATCGTTCTGCCGCGCTCGGAGTCTCTAGAGCCCAGGACCACGTCGTGACCCGCCTCGGAGAACCGTACCGCAAGACCGAGCCCGAGGTCGCCGGTGCCGCCGAGAATGGCGATCCGCATCTATGGGGGTTCGGGGCGGGCGATGGCGAGCACGTGCCCATCGGCCGGAAACCGCCGTATCGCCGCCACGAGGTCGTCGCGCCGAACGCTTTCGATGATGGATGGGTACCGCTGAAGATAGTCGAGCCCCAAGCCATAGAATTCGATGTCGGCCAGGGCCCCGGCGACGCCCTGGCTCGTTTCGAGGCGCACGGCAAGGGAGCCGACTAGAAAGCGGCGCGCGTCCGCCAGCTCTTCGGGATCGGGCCCGTCGCGCTGCAGCGTCCGGATCTCGCTTGTGATCGCGTCGACCGCGCGATCGATATTGGCCGGGCTCACGCCGGCGCGCACCCACCACGGTCCTGCGAGCAGTCCCGCCCGCAGATCGCTAAAGGCGTAGTAGGCCATTCCCTGCCGCTCGCGCACATTCTCGCCGATGCGGCCCATCATGCCGAGCTGGCCGAGCAACAAGTTGGCCATCATGAACGCGTAGTAGTCGGGATCGGTGCGGGCGATTCCCGGTCCGCCCAGCGCGAGGTCCGCCTGGGTTTTGCCCGCAAGACGAATCTCGGCCCGCCGAGGACCGCGGGCGGCGCCGTCGGTGCCGAACGGCGGCAGCGCCCACATTCCCGCCGCCGGCCAGGCTCCAGTTGCCTCTCTGACGAGATCGACCGCGCGGTCGGCTTGAATCTCACCGACGACAACCAGCGCCGCGGCTTCGGGCCGAAAGTGACGGCCGTGGAACGCCCGCAGATCGTGCGTGCTCAGATCTGCCAGCACCGCTTCATCGCCGTCTGGATGCCGGCTGTGCGGATGCCCATCGGGAAACGCCAGCCGCCTGAAGAGCCGTTCGGCAGCCTGACGGGTGTCGAGCGCGTTGACGCGCACTGCCGTCAGGAGTTGACCGCGGACTCGCTCGGCCTCCTCAGATGGAAATGCGGGCGTCATCAGGACCTCGGCAGCATCGCGAAGCAGCGCCGGTAGATCGTCCCGCAGCGACCTGCCCGTGATCGTGGTGCTCTCCATACCCGGGATAACCGTCAGGTTGGCTCCCATGGCGTCGACGTCGACGGCCAACTCCTGCGCGGTTCGACGCATCGTCCCATGCATGAGCATCGCCCCGACGAACCGAGCGATGCCGGGTCGAGCGTCATCGAGCATGGCGCCCGCCTTCACGAACCCGTGCAGAGTCACGGCGCCGGTTCCGGGTGACGGCTTCACGACGACCGTCAGGCCGTTGGACAAGACGGCGCGCGTCAGATTCTCGGCGACACGCGGCCTCATGACGTCGGCCCCGCACGGCCCACGCCGTTCTCCGGCACGTACCAGCCGACCGTCCGATGCCGGTCGACCAGATACATGGAGGCGGCTCTCGTGACGTCCTCGGCCGTCACACGCTCTATCAACTCGGGCAGTGTCGACAGCGCGTCCGGCCATCCGACCACGGTATACGCTCCCAATGCCAGCGCCCGCCGGAAGACTCCGTCCCGCAGATAGACGAACTGCGCCTTCGCCTGACGTTTCACCCGCTCCAGCTCCTCAGGCGCCGCGGGCTCGCGGCGCAGTCGGTAGACTTCCTGGTCGACCGCGGCTTCGACCGCGGCAATCTCGACCCCGCTGCGCACGGTCGCATAGACGTGAAACAGCGTCGGATCGATGCTCGGCCGGAAGTTCGCATCGATCTCGGTGGCCAGGCCGCCGTCAACGAGCGCGCGATAGAGCCGGCTGCTGCGCCCTCCCGCTCCGGAGTCGAATTGAAGCGCTCTGAATCCAGACAGGATGCCGGCCAGCACCATCAGTGGGGGAAGATCCGGATGCCCCGCGGCCGGTACGTGGAAGGCCATGAGCAGATACGCGGTTGCACCGCCGGGCCGTCGGAGCACGACGCGCCGTTCGCCCTCCTGCGGCGGCTCCACAGACCGGACCTCGGGCAGCGGCGACCCTGCGGGGACGGCGCCGAATGCCCCGGCGATGGCCTCCGACGCCTGGGCAGCATCGAGGTCACCGACGGCGACGGCGACCGCGTTGGAGGGTTGGTAGAACGTGCGGTAGTGGCGATAGAGATCGTCGCGCGTCATCGCGCGCAGGTCGGACTTCCAGCCGATCACGGGTTGCCGGTACGGATGCGCTTTGAACGCCAGGGCGTCGACTTCTTCGACCAGGTACGTGGTGGGGAAGTTTTCTGCGCCCTCCCGCTCAGAGATGATGACGGTGCGCTCGCTTGAGACCACGTCGGGGTCGAAGATCGCGTTCTGCATGCGATCCGCCTCGAGGTCGATCGCGACCTTGATGTGCTCGGCCGGCAGCATCTCGAAATACGCCGTGTAGTCTTTCCAGGTGAAGGCATTCCACCGGCCGCCCAGCCGGTCGACAAGGCGCGTCAGGGTTCCAGGCGGATGGCTCGGCGTGCCCTTGAACAGCATGTGCTCGACCCAGTGCGAGCTGCCGGTGAGCCCCGGCGGCTCATTGCGGCTGCCCACGCGATACCAGACCCAGAACACGGCCACCGGGGCGTCATGCACTTCCTGGACGAGTACGGTGAGCCCGTTCGGAAGCGTGGAGACATGAAGGTCCGGCATGCGATCACTCCTGGGGTACAGTGGTCCGGCACGGCAGCAGACGCGGGGGCATGTGTTCGAGTCTCGGCGAACCGACCCCTTCCAAGGAACGACGCGGGGCGGGCGCGTATTCGAGTAACGTGCTCTCGCTCACATCCGCGGCAGTGGAGCGGTACCGCCGCGCACTGGTGCGTCAACACACGGTCCGCACCCAGAGAGGTGCACTGCGCTTCATCAACACGCTGGGATTCTGCTATGCCTTTACGCGCGGACCCGGCGGGCTTCCGGGGCTGTTCGATGTCCTCGCCACGCGCAGCACCGATCGCATGTGGTCCTGGGCCTGGGAGTGGAAGGACGTTCTGGCGACGTCCCGCCGCGTGCACTACGGCAAAGTCATCCGCCGCAAGCCATCATACATCTCGCTCGCGCTGCTGCCCGCGTTCTACGCGCTGTCGGGGAACGTCGGTGAGCCCGACGACCACCTGCAGGCCTACCGGGAAGGCCGCCTGAGCGCGCTTTCGAAAGCCGTGTACGAACACATCCTGGCCGCCGGACCGGTCTCCACCTGGACGCTGCGCCGGCAGTTCGTGCCGCGCGGGCAGAGCGGTGGGCGGTTCCATCGGGCTCTTGACGATTTGCAGGAGAGGTTCCTGGTGGCGAAGGTCGGCGAGGAAGACGAGTGGCGCTACGGGTTTATCTGGGACGCCTTTCACCGCTGGATGCCGGACGTGGTGCGGGCGGCCGACGCGCTCACCTCTGAAGCCGCCGCCGCTGCGATCCTGCGCCGCTACGTCGGGATCATGGGCGCCGCCGCGCCCTCGGAGATCGAGGCCACGCTCGGATGGAGTCCTACGCTGGCGCGTGCGGCCGCGGCGTTGGCCGGACTCGACCGGGCCCTGCTCGAGGGCCGCGAGGCGTGGACGGTCGGCCGAAGGAGGTGGTGGCGCGAGAGGTGAACGTGGAAGGCGAGCACCGGTCGCATTCTGAGGAGGGGGAATGATGGGCTACGGGATTCGTGTGCTTGTCGCGGTCCTTGTGTTGACATTGCTTGCCGGCCCCGTGGGGCCAACGGTGGCGCAGACCAAACCCAAGGTCGCTTTCATCTACGTTGGCCCGGTCGGGGACGCCGGCTGGACGTTCCAGCATGATCAGGCCCGTAAGCATCTGGAGCAGACGCTGGGGGCCGAGACCAAGTTCGTCGAGAATGTGCCGCAGACCGCGGACGTTGCCCGCGTGCTCGAGCAGTTCATCCAGCAGGGCTACAAGATCATCTTCGCCACGGCATTCGGCTACCAGAACTTCGCCGTCGATATCGCCAAGAAGCACACCGACGCGTACATCATTGGCATCGGCCCCGCGGTTGTGGAACTGCCGCCGAACATGAAGTTGATCTACGGCCGCATCTGGGATGGCCGTTACCTCACCGGTCTCGTGGCGGGCCGGATGACGAAGTCGAACACGATCGGCTTCGTCGCCGCCCACCCGATCACGACGGTCGTGGCGGGCGTGAATGCATTTGCGCTCGGTGTCTGGGCCACGAACCCCAAGGCCAAGGTCAAGGTCGTGTGGACCAACACCTGGTATGATCCGCCGAAGGAGAAATCGGCCGCAAAGGCTCTTCTGGATGCCGGCGCCGACGTCGTCGGGCAGCACCAGGATACCCCCAGCGCCCTCCAGGCCGCGGGCGGAGCCAAGCGATACGGGGTCGGATCGGAGTCGAACATGAAGGGCTTTGCGCCGGACGCCTATCTGACAGGCACGATCTGGGACTGGCGGGAGGTCGACGTTGCGATCGTCAAAGGCATCCAGAACAAGCAGTTCAAATCGGAAGATTACTACGGCGGGCTCTCAGACAAGATGGTCAGTCTGGGCCCGATGAATTCGAAGGTGCCGGGCGACGTCGTCAGGCTGGTCGAGCAGCGTAAGAAGGCAATCATGGACGGCTCGTTCCAGGTCTTCAAGGGACCGCTCGCCGATCAGACCGGGAAGGAGCGGGTGGCGGCCGGGAAGACCATGACGCTCAAAGAGATCCTGGAAATCAACTGGCTGTTGAAGGGTATCGAAGGCCAGGCGCCGGCCAAGTAAAGCATGGCACCGCTCGTCGAATTGCAGGGCATCGTCAAGACCTTCCCCGGGGTCGTTGCGAACGCGGGCGTGGATCTGGCGATCGGCCCCGGGGAAGTGCTGGCCCTGCTCGGCGAGAACGGCGCAGGAAAGTCCACCCTCATGAGCATCCTGGCGGGCCTCTACCGCCCGGATGCCGGCGTGATCCGCGTCGACGCCAGGCCGGTGGAGTTTCGGTCCCCGCGCGATGCTATCGTCTGTGGCATCGGGATGGTCCACCAGCACTTCAAGCTCATCGACGCGTTCACCGTAACCGAGAACATTCTGCTTGGCTGGCATGTGCCCCGGTTCCGTCTGAACACGCGGGCGGAGGACTCGCGCGTCCAATCGATGGCCGCAGAACACGGCCTGAGCATAGACCCCCGGGCCCGCGTGTGGCAGCTGTCGGTCGGGGAGCGCCAGCGGGTCGAGATCGCGAAGATGCTCTATCGCGACGCGCGCGTGCTGATCCTCGATGAGCCGACCGCGGTGCTCACCCCACAAGAGGTGCAGCAACTCTTTGTCGCCATTCGCCGGATCGCCCGTCAGGGGCGCGCGGTCGTGTTCATCAGCCATAAGCTCGATGAGGTCCTGGCGATCGCGGACCAAATCGTCGTGCTGCGGGCCGGCCGCGTCGCCGGCCGAACCCGACCCGATGCGACCACGCCACGGGCTCTGGCTCAGCTGATGGTGGGCCACGAGATCGATGCCGGACCCCGGCCGGCGGGTGCGCCCGGCGCTGGAGTCCTGGCCCTCGACGGCGTGGTGGCCTACGGCGACCGCGGCCATCGGGCGCTGCACGTGGAGACCCTCACGATTCGAGAGGGCGAGATTGTGGGGGTGGCCGGCGTCGCCGGCAACGGTCAGCGAGAGCTGGCCGAGGTCATCACGGGTCTTCGACCGGCAGCCGCGGGACGCGTCGTCTTGGCGGGCCGCGACATGACCTCTCTGGGGACGCGCCGGCGCTTTGCGCAAGGGATCGCGTACATTCCCGAAGATCGCCTTGGCGAGGGGTTGATCGGCGCATTCACCATCACCGATAACGCGGTGTTGCGTGACTACGCCTCACCGCCGATCTCCCGCGGGCCCATTTTCAGACGCCGCGAGGCGCGGGCAAAGGCGGCCGCGATCGTCGATCGTTTCCATGTGCGCGCCGCCGACCTGGAGGCGCCGGTCCGGCATCTCTCGGGCGGCAACCAGCAGCGGCTGCTGGTCGGCCGCGAAACATGGGCGCGCCCCCGCGTGCTCGTGGCCGTTCATCCCACACGCGGGCTGGATATCGACGCGACCGCCGCCGTTCACCGGATACTCCTGGCGTTGCGTGCGGCAGGTGTCGCCATTTTGTTGATCTCCGAAAGCCTCGAAGAGCTCTTCGCCCTGTCCGATCGCATCGCGGTCCTGCATCGCGGCCGGATTGTCGGGGAATGCCCCGCGGCCGCGGCAACCCGCGAGGAGATCGGCATGATGATGGCCGGAGGAACGGCGGCCTGATGGCGGGGGCAACGGCGCGGCGCCTCGAGCACACACCCACCATCGGGCCGCGGGCGCCGGGCTGGCTGGAGGCCCTTGGCATCCGCGCGGGGGCCATCGCGGCTGCGCTGGGGGTTGGTGCGGTCTTCCTCGCCGCGCGCGGGTATGACCCGGCGCGCGCGTATGGGGAGATGCTGGCCGGTGCGTTTGGGTCGGCGTTTGGCGTCGAGCAGACCCTTATCAAGGCGATTCCGCTCATCTTGACGGGGCTCGGTGTCTCGCTCGCGTTCACTATGGGCCTGTGGAATATCGGCGCGGAAGGGCAGCTGGCCGTCGGCGCGATCGCCGCATCGTGGCTGGCACTCACCGTTCCGCTGCCCCCTGTCTTGATGGTGCCGGCATTGATCGTGCTCGGCCTGGCCGGCGGGGCGGTGTGGGCGCTCATCCCCGCAGCGCTGCGGGCGGCGTTGGGCACAAGCGAGATCATTTCCACGCTCATGCTCAATTACGTCGCGCTGCTCTGGGTGGACTATCTCGTCTTCGGAATCTGGGCGGATCCCAGCGCGTTCAGTTTTCCGTACTCGCGCCGGTTTCCCGACGCGGCGTCGTTTCCGGCGCTGTGGGGCGGCGTGCACATCGGGCTGCTGTGTGCGCTGGCGGCCGCCGGGGCGCTGGCGTTCGTGCTCGGCCGCACCCGCTGGGGTTATGAGGTCCGTGCGATCGGTGCCAATCTGGCCGCGGCCCGGTACGCCGGTATGCCGGTAGCGCGGAACATCCTGCTGATCATGGCGACCAGCGGCGCGCTGGCCGGGCTGGCCGGGGCCGGTGAGGTGGCCGGCGTGATCCACCGCATTCAGCAAGGATTGTCTCCTGGGTATGGATACACGGCAATCATCATCGCGTGGGTCGCACAGCTAAACCCGTGGGCCGTGGTGGTTGTCGGCGTTCTATTCGCGGCGCTGCTCAACGGCGGCTTCGTCATCCAGACGACCGGCGTGCCGGCCGCCATCGCGTACATGCTGCAGGCGTTGATCCTCACATTCGTGCTCGCGAGCGAATATCTGCTGCGGCGGGTACGGCGCAGGCGCGCGCTCGCCGCGACACGCGCAGGCGGATACACACCCGCGGGTGGAGCGGCGTGAGCGGAGAGCAGATCGTCTTGCTGCTGGCGGCCGCGGTCGCATCCGGCGCGCCGTTGATCTTTGCGGGCATCGGCGAGGTCCTGGCCGAGCGCAGCGGCGTGCTGAACCTCGGCGTGGAGGGCATGATGCTGACGGGCGCCGTGGCCGGGTTCGCGGCCGCGGCCGCCACACACCATGCCTGGCTGGCCGTCCTCGTGGCCCTGGCGGCCGGCGCAGCCCTCGCGGCGGGTCATGCCTTTCTCACCGTCACGCTGGGCGCCGAGCAGGTCACGACCGGACTCGCGCTGGCGCTCTTTGGCACGGGCCTCAGCGCGTTTCTGGGCAAGCCCTTCATCGGCATTCCCAATCCCGTGCCGTTCCGGCCGGTCGCGATTCCGGGACTGAGCGAGATCCCATTCATCGGTCGCGTGCTGTTTACGCAGGACGTACTGGTCTATACCGGGTATGCGCTCGCGGTCGCGGCGTGGTGGTATCTGACCCGCACGCGGCCCGGGCTGCACCTGCGCGCGTGCGGTGAGAGTCCCGAAGCCGCCGACGCCATGGGTGTGAACGTCACGGCGATGCGCTATGGCGCCGTAATCGCCGGCGGGGCTCTTGCGGGTCTGGCCGGTGGGTATCTCTCCCTGGCCTACACGCCGGCGTGGACCGAGAACATGACCGGCGGACTGGGGTGGATCGCCATCGCGCTCGTCATCTTCGCGACGTGGAATCCGCTGCGGCTGCTGGCGGGCGCGTACCTGTTCGGAGCCGTGGACGCGCTCGGGTTCCGCGTGCAGATTCTGGGTGTCCAGACGTCGTCGATTCTTTTGCGCATGCTGCCCTACGTGTTCACCCTGGGTGTGCTGGTGGTCATCACGGCCATCCGGCGCCAGGCCTCCGTGCCCGCGGCGCTGGGGCGAAATTACTTCCGAGAGGCATGACACGCCGGATGAGTCGGGAGGCGAGGTGAAGGCCATGGACGCGTACTTCTTCGGCGAGCGACGACCAATTCCACAAGGCTTTGAGGAATGGCTCGATCCGAAGGTGACGGCCGCGGTCAGCATCGACATGCACCGCGGTCATCTGGACGAGAGCCCGGACTGTCCCTGCCCCTCACCCCGCGGCCGCGAGATCATCGAGCCGATCAACGAGTTCCACCGGGCCAGCCGGCGCCTGCGCGTGCCCGTGGTCCACGTGAAGACGGGGCTCCGGCCCAGCGGCATCGACGACACGAAGGGGTTCGCCTCGGCCTGGCGCCTGACATTCCCGGTCACTGCGGGGCCGATCCCAGGCATCGACCGGCATGGCCTGATGGGCACCCGATGGGTCGAATTGATGACCGAAGTCGAGCCCGACGATCTGATTGTGGACACCAAGAAGCGCCTCTCCATCTTCTATGCGACCGATCTGGAGTTCTTGCTGCGGCAACTGCGCATCCGGACCGTGGTGCTGACCGGAGGCATGACCGACTGCTGCGTGCTCAACGCGGCCTTCGACGCCGCCAACCGCGATTATCGAGTCGTCGTTCCGCGCGACCTGGTGCGCGGGTTCTCACCTGAGATCGAGGACGCCGCACTGCGCATTGTCTCCCTCCATCTCGGACTGGTCATGGACTCGGCGACGCTGCTGGCCGCCTGGGAGCGCCAGGCCGCGGGGGTTCGGCGATGAGGGTCCAGGTGTTGCGGGCGGACCGCGATTACGTGTCGCTGCCGTTGACCGAAGGCGGCGGAGAAGCGCGAGCGGTCGTGTGGCCCGGAGTCGGGGCGCGGCATCGCTCGATGCACTACATCACGCTGCCCGCGGGCGGGCGCACCGTGCCGCACCGCCATCGCACGTCTGAGGCCGTGTACTACGTGATCGACGGAGAGGGCGCCGTAGAGGACCTCGACAGCGGATCGTCACACTCGGTGCACGCGGGATCGGTCGCGCTGATCACCGCCGATAACGTGTACAGAATCGTTGCGGCCGCGCACCGCGACCTGACGTGCGTGGGCGGTCCCTGCCCCCCCGACCCCGCGCTCTACGCGGGCCCATCGACGGAGGGTCGGCTATGAAGGTCGTCGACCTGACGCAGCCGTTCAGCATCCATACGCCCGGTTGGGTCGGGTATCCATCCCCGAAGATCTCATATTTTCAGCGCCACCACACCCACGGCATCGTCAGCCAGTACGTCGAAATGCCCTTGCACATCAGCACCCATCTCGACGCCGAGATGCACATCAAGTCGGGCGGAGCGGATATTGCCAGCATTCCGCTGGAAACGCTGGTCGGCGAGGGCGTGATCGTCGACCTGCGGGACGTGGCCGCGGATTGGAGCTTGATCCGCCCGGAGCACATCACCCGCAAGATCCAGGTCCGCGAGGGCGACATTCTAATCTACCACACCGGTTGGTGGCGCTTCTACAACGGCTGTCCCGAGGAGGATGAGGTCCGCTACTTCTGCATGCACCCGGGTGGCGGGCGGGAGCTGGCGGAATGGATCGTTGCCATGAAGCTCAAATGGTGGGGCTTCGACACCGGCTCGGCCGATCATCCGATGAACACCAGCATCCGTTCCAAACGGCCCGACCTGGCGCGCGAGTATACGCGGCGGACCGGCCGCGATCCCGAGAAAGAGTTTCCTGAGCAGGATCTCTTCGTGATGCACCACGTGCCCTTCGGCGCGGGAATCGTGCACGTCGAGAACGTTGGCGGCGACATCGAGCAGGTTTTGAATCGGCGCTGCGTCATCGGCTGCTTTCCGTGGCGGTTCGTCGGCGGTGAGGCCAGCCTGTGTCGGGTCGTCGCCTTCCTCGATGTCTAGGCACGCGACTGGACGAGGGGGCGAAGCCGCGATGCGCCTCGTGAACCTCGC
>JBOGSE010000907.1:0-2209 GCA_050694895.1 bacterium
GCCCTCGCGATTGCCCTCGCCGTGATCAGCGTCGCGGGGCGGGCGCCCGTGCTCATCGGCGGGATCTTCGCCTTCTGTGGTCTGCCGTACGTGGCCACGCGGCTTCGGGTCTTGCTCGCTCCGGCGCTGCGCTGGCCATTCGTCGATGCCGCGCGCCTCGCCGGGGAGTCGCCGGTGAGAATTGCTGAGCGCCACGTGTTCCCGCACCTGGCGCGGCCGCTCCTGGCCGCCGCCCTCAGCCTGATCCCGGGGTTCCTGATGCTGGAGGCCACGCTGGGATTTTTCGGATTCAGTCTCACTCCGACGATTCCTACGTGGGGCACGCTGCTGTGGCGCGGGCGAGAGGCGCTGCACCGCGGCGACTGGTGGCTGCTCGCGTTCCCGATGATGTTCGTCGCGGCATCCGCCTGGGCGTCGCTGCGCATCGCGGCGGCGCTTGGCGATCCGCCGCCGCCGACGTATGTGGCGACACGCAAGCTGGTGCTGGGGTGTGAATGGGGCGAAGCCGCGACTCCGACCGCCGCGTCGCGAGCGCCGGTCCAAGTGCCCGGTCCCGTGCGGCCCCGCGCCGGACCGGCACCCGCGTCCGCCGCAGCCCAGGGCGGAGCAGGCAACGGCGCGGGTGGGGACGGCTCTTCAGGCTAACGGCTGAGTAGGACGCGCGTCGCGGGCGCGTGGGCGAGTTCCGCGGATCTCGGTTAGGGTGCCCGCCCGGCCTCGGCCGTTGCTCCAACAAGGGCCTCGGCGGCGGCGGCGATGCTCTTCGCATCAATGCCCGCTTCGGACAGCTGCTGTTCCGGCGTCGCCGATCCCGGCATCTTCCGCACCGCCAGGCGCCGTACCGTGGGAATGCTTCCGGCCTGCCCCCCATCGGGGTCGGTTAGCGCTTCAAGGACCGCATCACCGAGCCCGCCTTCGGGCCAGTGATCCTCCGCGACGACGACGCGACCTCCGGTGGCCCGGTGGGCTTCACGCAACGTTGCCGCATCGACCGGCTTCACCGAGTATGCGTCGATGACGCGAGCCGCAATTCCCCGAGAGGCCAGAAGGTCGGCCGCGCGCAGCGATTCGTGGGTCGTCACGCCGGCGCCGACCAGGGTGACCTGATCGCGTGATGACTGTCGAAGCACTCTGCTGCCGCCGATGGGAAACCGCTCACCCGGTTGATAGATCACGGCCGTCGCCATACGGGTCGTGCGCAAAGACACGATGCCGGGCCGGTCTGCCATCTCCCACACGAGTTGGGCCGTTTGATTGGCGTCGCAGGGATAGAGGACCGTTGAGCCGTGGACCGCGCGCATCATCGCCAGGTCCTCAAGCCCCATTTGCGACGGTCCGTCCTCGCCGATGGAGACGCCCGCGTGCGAACCGCACATTTTGATGTTGGCTCGGGAAATTGCCGCCATCCGAATGAAGTCGTATGCACGGGTGAGGAAGGCCGCGAATGTGGACACGAATGGCGTGTATCCACGGATCTGCAAACCGACCGCCGCCGCCAGCATTTGCTGTTCGGCGATGTACATTTCGAAATATCGGTCTGGATAGGCCGCGGCAAACTCTTCGGCATACGTGGAGTTGTTCACTTCGCCGTCAAGCGCCACGATGTCGCCTCGTGCGCCGCCCAACGCCCGCAGCGCGTCCCCGTAGGCCCTGCGTGTTGCCACCTTCTCACCCACGCCGTACTGCGGCATCTGGCCGTCGCCGGCGGGAGTCTCCCGGCGTGCCGGGCGCCGGTCCTCGGGCACGGTGACGCTTACCGTATGGTTCGGCCGTCCGCCGAGCTCCGCGATCGCCCGCTCCGCCTCGTCGCGCTTCAGGGCCTTCCCGTGCCAGCCGTTCTTGTCCTCGATAAACGAGACGCCTTTGCCCTTGACCGTACGGGCGATGATCGCGAGTGGCTGCCCCGATCCGCCCCCGGCCGCTGCCTCGGCGTAGGCACGGTCGACGGCCTCCACGTCATGGCCGTCGATCTCCAGGGTCTTCCAGCCGAAGGCCTGCGCACGGCGCGCGTACGCTCCGGTGTTCCACCCAAGCATCGTCTCTCCGCGCTGGCCCAGACGGTTCGCATCGAGGATGGCAACCAGATTATCCAGGCGATAGTGAGCGGCATGCTCAAACGCCTCCCAGACGGACCCTTCGGCGGTTTCGCTGTCGCCGTGCAGCACATAGACCCGGTAGGGGAGCCGGTCGAGATATTTGCCCGCCAGCG
>JBOGSE010000908.1:0-1698 GCA_050694895.1 bacterium
CCGGGGGCGCCATCCCGAGTGCGTCCGGGGTCGGCCGGGTTCACGCCCGAGGGACCGCGTCGGGTTCCAAGATCGGCTTGGGCTTGGCCATTGGCAGAGCAGGAATCCGAGGCACGGCAACGGGCATCGCCATCAAGACCGCGACTGCAACGGGCCGCGTTCACCTTCGATCGACTGCTGTAGGAGCAATTGTCGGTGGACCCCAAAGCGCTATCGGGCTTGGCCGGTTCCATGTTCGGGCTACAGCGGTGGGGATCGCTATCAAGGCGGCACCTGCCATCGGCCGGCTGCATGTTCGGGGAACGGGCAGCGCCATTCGCGGTGCTCCTGGGCTCGGCCACGTTCATGTTCGAGCTCGGGCCGTGGGCATGGCCATCAAGGCTGGATCTGCCGTTGGTCGGACGAAGCTTCGAGGAGCGGCCTCACCATTGGCCATCAAGGCAGCTACCGCCTCGGGCCGGCTCCATGTTCGGGCCTCAGCTTCGGGGGCTATCTTCAGTGCATTGTTCGGCAAGCCGGTGGCCGATCCGTTGGCTGAGTGGACCGCCGTCCAAGGGGATGCGATACTTACCGCCGTGGCCGGTGATGCGACGCTTACTTCTGTGCCCGGTGATGCCGTACTTGAGCCTGGGGAGGGCTGAACCATCTGGCTGAAACAAGGAGACACCGCACCCAAAGCAACCGCCGATCTGAATGCTGATCTGACTGGGGCCACGGTCCGCTTCAGCGTCAGCAAGCTGAACGGGACGCCGGCCCTGGACAAGCTGGCCACGGTCACCAACGCCATCCTCGGCCTGGTCGAGTATCAGTGGGTGGCCGGCGATCTGGCGGTGCTCGTTCCTGGGGCCTACCGGGCCGAGTTCGTGGTGACTTTTGCCGATGCCCGCATCGAGCGGTTTCCTCAGCGGTTCTACCTGGAGCTCATGGTCAAGCCCAAGGTGCCGGTGTGATGACCGTGTACGCCTTCGACGTCGATGGCACGATCGAAACCAGCAATGGACCCGTCACGTTGACGAGGATTCAAGAGCTCCGAAAGGACGGCGACTTCGTCTATCTCGTGAGTCCGTCCGCGGCCCGACCTAAGGGCCTGCCGATCATGGCTTCAGGATCCAGGCAGGACAACCTCCGGGCGGTTAAAGCTCTGCATCCTGACGAGGATCGGTTCGTCTATGTCAGTGATAATGGGGACATTAGCGATGCTCAGGCCGCTGGCTTCGAGTACGTATGGCATTCGGAGTTCTGATGGCGATCCCTTGGTTCACGTGTGAGCAGTGCAGCTTCCGGTGGTGGGAGTTGGACCAGGGCAAATGCCCTCGATGAGGGACTTCGTGCTTCCTAGGGCCTGCATGATCTGTGGTGGGCCATCGATAGGGGGTACATCTCGATGCAATAGGCACCGAAGGGGGGGCCACAGGTCCGATGCCTATGGCTCAGCTCACCAGCACCGACGGTCAGAGATGATTGGGCCGGATACGGTTTGTGCTGTGGATGGTCGCCCTGGAACGGCAGCTGATCCCTTGCAGTTGGACCACATCCTGCCGCTGTCCCTTGGTGGCACCGATGATCCTTGGAACCTGAGGGCTATCCATCGCTCGGAAAATATCAGTCGGGGTGGTCGGAATCGGTTACGACGCTCTCGCTGAAACCGGGGCATCGAAATGAAAGAGGGGCCATCGAAAAGTATGACAATGAGTGCGG
>JBOGSE010000909.1:0-10862 GCA_050694895.1 bacterium
CTGTCCCCGATCGAGTTATTTCGCCGCCGTGCTATTCTGATTCCGCGATGATCCGGCTCAGCCGCAAGCGGTTCGAGCAGCTGGTCGCTGAGGCCTTGCGCGGCATCCCCCCTGAACTGCGAAAAGCACTGGACAACATCGAGGTGGTCGTCGACGACTGGCCGACCAAGGAGCAGCTCGCGGAGGTGGATCTCGAGCCCGACGACCTGCTGTTCGGCCTGTACCAGGGGACTCCGCTGCCCCAGCGCAGTCCGCTGCAGCCGTATTCGCTGCCCGACGTCATCACCATCTTCCAGGGACCGCTAGAGGAAGTGTGCGAGACCGAGGAGGCCATCCGCGAGGAGATCAGGCGCACGGTGGTTCATGAAATTGCCCACTATTTTGGGTTCGACGAGGATCGTCTCGCGGAACTGGGATACGACTGACCCGTCCGACGGTGCTCAGGCCCGTCGTCTACGCCTGGGCCGCGCAGCGATTCGGTCCCGCCTCGAGCGTCACCGCCTCTTCTTCGGGAATCGGCTCTCCGCGCCTGTTCACCTGCAGAATTTTCGGCGCATTGGGGGGAGGCGGCGGCACGCGCATGGCCCTGGCGACGAAAGATTCTTCTTCGCTCAGAAGTCCGGAGAACCCGTCCAGCACCGCACGCAGAGACCGGTTGTGCGGCGTCCCGGGGCGGGCGTCCTCATCTTCGGGTGCGTGGCCCGGCAGAATCCGTATCTCGCCAGGCAGCTGCGCAATGCGCCGGAGGCTACTGTACAGGTGACGCGCAGCCGTCTCGATGCTGCCGTGGAGATCGGGCCGGCCGACCCCGGAGAGAAACAACACGTCGCCGGTGAACAATGCGCGGTCGCCGATCCGCCACAGCAGGCTTCCCGGCGTATGCCCCGGCGCCGCGAGCGCCGTCAGACGGATGACGCCCACCGGCACCGCGTCACCGTCTGTGATGGGCTTCCATCCGTCGAATTCGAAGGCGTCGTGCGAGCCGAGATAGAGACGGGCTCCGGTGTCTTGCGCGAGCCCGCGTGCTCCGGAGACATGATCGGCGTGCAGGTGCGTGTCCACGACCGCGCGGATGGCGGCCCCGTGCTCTTTCGCCGCGTTCAGATACTGCTCCACGTGCCACGAAGGATCGATGACGGCGGCCTCGTCGCCGGCGATCACGAGATAACTGAGGCAGCCTTTTCCCAGGCGCCGGAACTGAACGACCTCGACGCCTTCGCCGAGTGCGATCGGCGCGGCATCGAACACCTGACTCCACGCCACCATCCCTCCACGCATCGATCGCGCGTTGATGCCCCAGGCGGAGAGGCGTTCGGCGGCCGTGAGCGACCGGCTGCCGGTGGCGCAGACGGTGATGACGTCCCGGCCCGCGACACGTTGCGCCTGCGTCCGGTCGAGATCTGGCAGGGGGATGTGGACGCTCCCCGGAAGCGGCCAGGCCATGACTTCGTCATCGTCCCGCACATCGAGCAGGACCGGATTCGCCCCCCGTGCCTGCTCTGCTCTGACGTCTCCGGCCTCGATTTCCGCCGCCCGGTCCGCTTTCATCGAAGCCTCCAGGGAAATGGCAGGAGTCACCCCGAGTATAGCAAAGCCCGGCATTTCGGTTCCGGCCAGGAATGCTAATATAAACTGCACCCGCCGCTGCCGAGAGGGTGTTTCAGATGATCTGGATCGTGGATGCCTTCGCGAACACTCTCCGCCTGCTCGCCAACCTGCTGGCCCGCCTGCCCGGGCCGCGGCTCGACTACGTGGTCGTGGAGATCTCTGGGTCGTATCCGGAACGCACGCCGCCTCCACGGCGGCTCATCCAACGCCTGGTCCAGCCGCCCTGGCAGCGGCCCGAAGAGAGTTTGGAGGCGCTGCGCGATCGGCTCAATCGGATCGCCGGCGCGCCGCGCGTCCGGGGGATCGTGCTCCGCGTCCGCGACCTGACCGCCGGTCTGGCGGCCCTGCAGGGTCTGCGCGACGCGATGGCCGATCTCCGGCGCCGGGGAAAACGCGTGATCGCGTACCTGACGGACTCGGACCTGCCCACGTACTACCTGGCCACGGCAGCCGATGAGATCTGGATGGCCGCGGCCGGGTTCTGGAGCGTCTTAGGGATGCGGGCCGAGCTCACGTTCTTCCGCGAGGCCTTCGACCGGGTGGGCATCCTGCCCGAGTTCGAGCGCATCGCGGAGTTCAAGACCGCAGCCGATCGATTCGTGCGATCGGGTCTCTCCGAGCACCATCGGGAGATGCTGGATGCCATCCTCGATTCATGGATGCACGAATTCACCGGCGACGTCGCTTCGGCCCGACGGCTGGATCCTGCCGCCGTGCGCGCGGCGGTCGACCGTGCCCCGCTGACCGCTGAGGAAGCGCGCGCCGCCGGGCTGATCGACGGCTTGTGTTATGAAGACGAGCTGCCCGCCCGGCTCGGCTCGCCGGACCGTCCCGCGGCGCTGCAGCCCTGGGCGGCCGCGCGGAGGCGCTTCGCGCGCCCGTTCCGGTGGCGGGCGCGGAGCCCGGTGATCGGCGTCGTGGAACTCATCGGCGGGATCATCACCGGCGAGAGCCGCGATTCGCCGATCCCCATCCCGCTCATCGGCGGCAAGATGGCCGGCTCCGAGACCGTGGCCCGCGCGTTCCGTGCGGCCGAGCGTAACCCCCGAATTCGCGCGATCGTGTTCCACGTCGATTCGGGCGGTGGATCGGCCCTGGCGAGTGACCTGATCCTGCGCGAGGTCGAGCGCATCAAGGGCAAGAAACCGGTTGTGGCGTTCATGGGCAACGTGGCCGGCTCGGGCGGCTACTATGTGTCATGCGGCGCGAGCAAGATCATCGCGCAGCCGACGACGATCACCGGCTCGATCGGCGTCATCACGGGCAAGCTCACGGCTCAGGGCCTCTACGGACGGCTGGGACTCAACCGGGAGGTCGTGGCACGCGGAGAGGCGGCCACGCTCGAGTCGCTATTCCGGCCGTTTACGCCCTCGCAGATCGACAGGGTGCGCCACGGGATTCAGGAGATCTACCGCGTATTCGTCGGGAAGGTCGCCGCGGGCCGCGGTAAGACCACAGGGGATGTCGAAGCCATCGCCAGGGGACGCGTGTGGACCGGCCGTCAGGCCCTGGAGCGCGGCCTCGTCGATGAATTGGGAGACTTTGCGACGGCGGTCCGGCGAGCCCGCGAGCTGGCTGGGATTCCGGCAGAGGCCGTTGTCTTGACGGTCACGGTCCGCCCGCCGCGTGCCGTCGCGGTCCCATCGGCCAGCCGGGCGCTTGCCGGGGCGATCGGTCTGGCGTCCGGCGCCGCTATGCTCGCTGAAGCCGTGGATGCCTGGCGAGCCGCCCGCGAGTTGCTGAGGGAGCCCGCGCTGCTGCTCATGCCTGACCTGGGAGTATTCTGATGCCGACCGCCGGCGAGCTGATGACGAGTCCTCCCGTCAGCATCGATGCGATGGCGACCGTGGCTGAAGCCCTCGACGCGATGCGGGAGCAGGGCATCTCCAGTATCCTCGTTCGGCCGGCCGCGCCGGGACTCGAGTGGGGCATCGTCACCAAGCGGGACGTCCTGACGAAAGTGGTCGTCCGCGATCTGGATTCCGAGAGTCTCCTGGTGCGTGAGATCATGAACGCGCCGCTCATCACGGTCCGAGCCCATTGGGGGATCGAAGAGACCGCGGCGCTGATGGCCGCGGCGGGGATACGGCGCGTGGCCGTCGTCAAAGATAGCGAGATCGTTGGCATCGTCAGCGACACCGACATTTTCACGGCGGTGGCGGCCCAGGACTGGCGGAGCGCGCGCGCGACGCGCAAGGCCCGCCGGCGACAGTGGATCGCGTCGGCTACCACCGCCGCGACCGTCGCCGACCTGATGTCCAGCCCGGTGCAGACCATCCAGCCGGAGGCCACGGTGCGCGACGTGATGCAGCGCATGCTCGACCACGGCGTCTCGAGCCTGCTTGTGGAGGCGGGCGCGGGCCACGAACAGGGGATCATCACCAAGCGGGACGTGATCACAAAGGTCATCGCCCGTGGGCGGGACCCTGAGACCGTGCGCGTGCGGGACGTGGCGTCCGTGCCGCTGCGCACGATCCCGTCCGAAGCGAGCATCGAGGAGTGCTCGGCCCGGATGTCCAAGGCGCGCCTGCGCCGCCTTCCGGTGGTGCGCGACGGCGCGGTCGTGGGCATCATCAGCGACACCGACATTCTTGCCGCGGTCGAGGCGCACCGGTGGCGCGGGCGCCGCCGACGCCGCCCCGCCCTTCACGCGGTCGCCGACGTCATGAGCCGCCCGGCGGCGACCGTCCGGCGGGATGCCACCGTCGCCGAGGCGCTGGCGGTGATGAAGGAAGCGAACGTCGGCAGCCTCCTCGTCCAGCCCGACGCCGCCGGCGGACCGTGGAGCGTCGTGACACGGCACGACATCTTCAGCAAGGTGGTCGCGCACAATCGAGATCCCCGCGAAACGCGGGTGGCTGCGATCGCAAGCGGGCGCCTGGAGCCGGTCTCACCGGAGATATCGCTGTGGGATTGCTCCGCACGCATGGCGAAGTCGGGGGCGCTGCTCCTGCCGGTGGTCGAGGGGCAGACCGTCATCGGGGTGGTGACCGATTCCGATATCTTCCGCGCAATCGAGGAACGCGGCTGGGGCGTGGACTGACGCCGCGCGCCATCCAAAAGCCGCCCACAACGCCGCGCACCACGTGAAGGAGAGCCCCGCGGTCTCCAGAACCTGAATAAGGTGCAGGGTCAGACGGTCTCTTCCTCTCAGCATGACTCCCTGCGGGTGCGCGTCCTGCGCAGCGGAAGTGCCGGCAACGCCTTGCTGGTTGAGGCGGGCGGCACGCGCTTTCTCATCGATGCCGGGTTGGCCGCGGAGACCATCATCCGGGAGCTTGACCGCGATGGAGTCCCCTGTGCGCTGGCCGCCATCCTCGTGACGCACGAGCACGACGACCATCTCAGGGGCGCTGCCAGTCTCTCGCGGGCCACCGACGCAACGTTGCTCCTCAACGAATCCACCCTTCGCGCAGCGGGAGCGCAGCTCGCGGGCACCCGGCTGCAACTCTTCCAGACTGCCAGACCTTTCTGCGTCGGACCTGTGGAGGTCACGCCCTTTCCGCTGCCCCATGATGCGGCAGAGCCTGTCGGCTTCGTCCTCGCCTGTGGCGGCGCCCGCGTCGCCGTAGCCTGTGACCTTGGTGAGGTCACCGACGGCCTGCTCGAATATGCGCGCGGCACGGATCTTCTCATCATCGAAGCCAACTACGACCTCAGGCTCATGACCGTCTCCGCCTATCCGTGGTTTCTCAAGAACCGCATCATCGGAGTGCAGGGGCACCTGTCCAATGACGGGGCCGCGCGGGCGGCGGTGGAAGCGGCGTACGCAGGGACGCGGACCGTGCACTTGATCCACCTGAGCGAGGTCAACAACCTGGCGCCACTTGCCCGCGATACGGTGCGGGAGGCACTCGCGGCGGAGGGATTGTCGGCCGTGCGCGTTGAGGTCATCAGGCCCAACTCCGGCGGACCCTGGTGGACCGCGAATCCCTGCGCCGAGATTGCGGGCGGGTCTTCCATCGCCGACGCTCGATGAAGGTCGACGAGCGGCTCTACCACGGCGAGACCGCCACCCTGCGCCGTCGCGCGATTCAAATCCTGGGGGCGGGCGTCGCCGCGGCCGACCCCGGCCGCGCCGTTCACCGGCTGGTCACGCGCAACGGCGCGCGGCTGCAGGTCGATCGCACGACCTACGACCTCTCAACCATTCGCCATGTGCTGGTGGTCGGGACCGGCAAAGCATCGGCGCGCATGGCCGCGGCGCTGGAGTCGATTCTGGGTGCTCGCATCGCCGCGGGTGCCGTGACGACGAAGTATGGGTATGTACACTTATTGGACCGAATCACGCTCGTGGAAGGCGGTCATCCTCTGCCCGACGATGCCGGGGTCAGGGGCGCCGCGCGTATCGCCGAGCTTGCGAGCGGCGCCTCGGAGGACGATCTGCTCTTCGTCGTGATCTCCGGTGGCGGGTCGGCGCTTCTGCCCATGCCGGCTCCGGGTATCACGCTGCAGGAGAAGATCGCCGTCACCGACCTTCTGCTGCGGTCGGGCGCCACGATCACCGAGGTGAACGCGGTGCGCAAGCATGTCTCGAGCATCAAAGGGGGCCAACTGGCACGCCTGGCGGCACCCGCGAGGGTCGTAACGCTGATCCTGTCCGATGTCCTGGGCAATCCGCTCGACGCAATCGCGTCCGGTCCGACGGTGCCCGATCCGACGACGTTCGCTGATGCCCTGGCCATCATCGACAGGTTTGGTCTCCGCGCGAAGATACCGGCGTCGGTGCTGCGCCATCTTGAGCGGGGCGCCGTCGGCACGGTGCCCGAGACGCCCAAGCCCGGCGACCCCATCTTCGACCGGACGCACACGGTCATCATCGGGGAGATTGGGCTGGCGGCCGGTGCCGCGGTCGAGCGGGCGGAGGCGCTGGGGTATCAGGCGCGGCTCTGCGAGACCGCGGTCCAGGGAGAGGCGCGCGAGGTCGGCAGTCGCTTTGGCGCGATGGTGCGCGACGCGCGTCACACCGCTGCGCCCACCGCGGTCGGCCTCTGCCTGGTCATGGGAGGCGAGACGACCGTGACCGTGCGCGGCCGCGGGCGCGGGGGCAGAAATCAGGAGCTTGCGCTCGGGGCGGCCGAGGCCATCGCCGGATTGCCGCAGACCCTGGTCGCGTCGTTTGGCACCGATGGCACCGATGGCCCCACCGACGCCGCCGGTGCGGTGTCGGACGGTACGACACTGGCTCGCGCGCGGGCGCTGGGGCTCGATCCCGCCGTCGCGTTCCGTGACAACGATTGCTATCCGTTCTTCGACAGCCTGGGCGACCTGATCGTCTCGGGACCAACGAACACCAACGTCAACGATCTCTGGCTGGGGCTGGTCGGGCCTGCGCCGGATCCGCACGTGGGGGCCGTGGCGGCCAGACCCGGCGAGGCGCAGGGAGCACGCCCGTGAAGGTGTTGTTCTGTGTGGCCGAGGCGACGCCACTCGCAAAGACAGGTGGCCTGGCGGATGTGGCGGCCGCGCTCCCGGCGGCCCTCCGGCGCAAGGGCCAAGACGTTCGCATCATGATGCCGTTGTACCGGGGCATCGGCCGCGACTGGCTCGAGCCGGTGCAACGCACGCGCAGTGTGATCGACGGAACAGAAGTGGAAGGGGCGATCTGGGCCGGGACGTTTCCGAATGGCACGCCGATCTACCTGCTCGACGCCGCCCCGCTCTACGATCGCGCCGGTCTGTACGGCGAGGGCGGTGGGGACTATCCGGACAACCTGGCCCGGTTTGTCTTTTTCTGCCGGTCGGCGCTCGCGTTGATGAACGATTCGTGGTATCCGGACCTGGTGCACTGCCACGACTGGCATGCGGCGCTCATCCCGGCGTATCTGCGGGTGCTGCGCAACCGGCTGCCCTCGCTCTTCACCGTCCACAACCTGGCCCACCAGGGCATTTTCCCCGCCGAGCAGTTTCCGATCACGGGGCTGCCGGCCGAGGCCTTCACGTCGGAGGGGGTCGAGTTCTTCGGGAAGCTCAATGTGATGAAGGCCGGGCTGGTCTCCTCGCATGTGATCAGCACGGTGAGCGAGACGTACGCGCGCGAGATCCAGACGGAAGAGTTCGGGGTCGGCCTCGACGGGCTCATGCGCGCGCGTGCCGGCGATCTCTTCGGCGTGCTCAACGGGGTCGATTACTCGCAGTGGGATCCCTCGGTCGATCCGTACATCCCGGTGCGGTATTCCGCCGACGACCTCACCGGCAAGGTGCGGTGCAAGACGGCCCTCCAGCAGGAGCTCGGGCTGCCAACCAACGCGTACGCGCCGCTCATCGGCGCCGTCGCGCGCCTCGTGCCGCAGAAGGGCTTCGATCTGGTCGCCACGGGGTTGGACGCCATTGCCGCGATGGGCGCGCAGATCGTCATCCTGGGCACCGGCGATCACGCCTACGAGCAGGCGCTGCGTGAAGCGGTTTTCCGGCTGCCCCACCAGCTGCGAACCTTCATCGGGTTCAACGAAGGGCTGGCGCACCGGATCGAGGCGGGTGCCGACATCTTTCTGATGCCGTCGCGCTTTGAACCCTCGGGCCTCAATCAACTGTACAGCCTTCGCTACGGCACCGTCCCCGTCGTTCGCCGAACCGGCGGCCTCGCTGACAGCATCATCGATGTCACCCCTGAGACGCTCCATCTCGGCATGGCCAACGGGTTCGCCTTCGACGCGTACTCGACCGAGGCGCTTGTCGCCACCGTGGGCCGCGCCATCGCGGCCTACCGGGATCCCGGCCTGTGGCGCTGGCTGCAACAGGTGGGGATGCGCGCGGACTTCTCGTGGGACCGGGCTGCTGAGAGCTACCTCTCGCTGTACGCCACGAGCGTCGACCGCGCCTCGAAGTGGAACATCTAGGGTAGGCTTGGTTTAGGAGGCCCCTAGCAAAATGAAGAAGCGGATACTATGGCAGGAGCGTCCTTGAGGTGATTCGTGCCCGAACTCCGTAACGACCCGATTTCGAGTCGGTGGGTGATCATCGCCACCGAGCGGGCAGCCCGCCCGACCGACTTCGCGTCGCCGCCGGCTCACGTCGATGATCCGGCACAATGTCCCTTCTGTCCGGGACGCGAGGAGCGGACGCCACCGGAGATCTTTGCCATCCGTGAGCCCAACACGGCTCCGAACACCCCCGGATGGTACGTGCGCGTCGTGTCGAATAAATACCCTGCCCTGCGCATCGAAGGGACTACCGTTCCCACGAAGGTCGGGATGTTCACACGCACCGACGGGGTCGGCGCGCATGAGGTCATCGTCGAGACCACCGACCATGCGACCCATCTCGGGCTGCTGCCTCCCCACCACGTCGCTGCCGTGGTGGGCGCCTACCTGCAGCGCTATCGAGATCTGGATGGCGACGAGCGCTTTCAGTACGCGCTGTTGTTTCGCAACCACGGGCGCACGGCGGGCGCGTCGCTGTCCCATCCGCACTCGCAGTTGATCGCCCTGCCGGTCATTCCCAAGCGCGCCGCCGAGGAGTTGCTGGCGGCGGAGCACTACTTCGGCCGGAACGGCATGTGCGTCTTCTGTCACCTGATCGAGGAGGAGCAGACCTCCGGCGAGCGCGTGGTGTTCGAGAACGACCGCTTCATCGCGGTGCAGCCGTATGCCGCGCGGTTCCCCTTCGAGACCTGGCTGCTGCCCAAAGAGCACAGGGCGTCGTTTGGGGAGTTGACCGAGCCTGAGGTCACCAGCTTCGCCGCGCTGCTGCAGCAGACGCTCCACGCGCTTCACGTCTGTCTGGACAACCCTCCGTACAATTACATCGTGCATACCGCGCCGTACAATGGCTACCCGCGCCACGCCTACCACTGGCACCTGGAGATCATGCCGCGGCTCACGCAGGTGGCCGGATTCGAATGGGGATCGGGTTTCTTCATCAATCCGGTCGTCCCAGAGGACGCAGCGCGATTCCTCCGTCAGGCCTCGCCGACACCCGCCGCCGGTGCCGTGACCCCCGAGGTCCCGACCCAGGACGTCCCGACCCCCGTGGAGACCAGGAGCAGCCCCTGACGCGCGTCGCACTCTTCGTCACCTGCCTGATCGACCAGCTCTTCCCACACATCGGCGACGCCACGGTCCGCGTGCTCGAGCGCGTGGGCTGCGGCGTGACGTTTCCGCCCGCGCAGACGTGTTGCGGTCAAGCGACATTCAACGACGGATTCTGGGATGAGGCCCGGACGCTCGCTCGACGATTCCTTGACGCGTTCGCCGATGCCGAGCAGATCGTCACGCCATCGGGTTCCTGCGCGGCGATGGTCCGTGAATGGTATCCGCATCTCTTCCGCGACGACCCGAGGGACGCCGAGCGGGCCCGCGCGATCGGCCACCGGACGTACGAGTTGAGCGAGTTTCTGGTCCGCGTCCTCGGCCGCGTTGATGTGGGCGCGCGTTTCGCGGCGGCAGTCGCCTATCACCCTTCGTGTCACGGGCTGCGCGGGCTGGCGCTACGCGAAGAGCCGCGACGCCTGCTGAGAGCGGTGCGGGATCTGCGTCTCGTGGACCTGCCGAAGGCCGAGGAGTGCTGCGGCTTCGGCGGATTCTTCGCCGTGAAGTTCTCCGCGCTTTCGGGGGCCATGCTGACCGCAAAGCTCGATGCGATCGAATCGAGCGGTGCCGAGGTTGTCACCGCGACCGACGCGTCGTGCCTGATGCACATAGCAGGCGGGCTTGCCCGACGGGGAAGCCCCGTGCGCGCGCTGCACCTCGCGGAACTTTTGGCCTCGGGCTGATGCCTGCCGCCGCGCCCGATCCCCGGTTGGAAGCTCCCCCCGAAGACTCCGGGCACGCACTCCCCCATATCGACATGATCGGCAATACTGAGCAGGCCTTACAGGATGGCGCGCTGCAAAAGGCCCTCGGCCGCGCGCTGCCGGCGTTTCGACATCTGCGGGGCGCCGCCGTGGGCGAGGTGCCGGAATGGGAGTCGCTGCGCGAAGTCGCCGCCAGGATCAAAGACCATGCGCTTGCACATCTCCATCACCACCTGCTCCGGCTCGAGGGGCAACTGACGGCGGCCGGCGGCATTGTCCACTGGGCGTCCGACGCCGCCGGGGCCAGTCGGATCATCACGGACCTGGCGCTCACGCGGGGTGTGCGCCTTGCCGTCAAGAGCAAGTCGATGACAACAGAAGAGATCCACCTCAATCGTGCGCTGGAAGCCGCCGGGGTCAAGGTCGTCGAGACCGATCTTGGCGAGTATGTCGTGCAGCTCGCCGGCGACCGGCCCAGCCACCTCATCGCGCCCATCGTCCACAAGACGGCAGAATCTGT
>JBOGSE010000910.1:0-11612 GCA_050694895.1 bacterium
GCCAAGGCCGTTGACGTCGGCGGAGTGATGGTCGCGCTGTTCCACCGTCCCGACGGCTGGTACGCCATCGAGCACACCTGTCCGCACCAAGGCGGGCCGCTGGCCGAGGGCGACGTTGAGGATCACGTGGTCACCTGCCCATGGCACGGCTCGCAGTTCGATATCCATTCCGGCGCGTTGATCAGCCCGCCGGCGAAGCGGCCCGTCCGCGCGTTTCCGGTCAAGATTGAGGGGGAGGACGTCACGGTTGACGTCACGTAGTTACGGGATCCTCTTCAGGAGGTATTGATGGCCGAACAGCCTGCGCAACCCCCGATCCCCTCGAGGATGGCCCCAATCGAGATGGCGGTGGACATTCTCGACAACCTTCCCGGCGGGAACTTCGTCCTCACCAAGGTCGAGTACGTGCTCAACTGGGGGCGAGCCGCCAGCCTCTGGCCGCTGACGTTCGGACTGGCGTGCTGCGCCATCGAGATGATGGCCGCGTTCGCCGGCCGGTTCGATCTCGACCGCATCGGCGTGATCCCGCGCGCGACACCGCGCCAGGCCGACTTGATGATCGTCGCGGGGCGCTGCACGATCAAGATGGCGCCAATCGTGCGCCGCCTCTGGGAGCAGATGCCCGAGCCCAAGTACGTCATCTCGATGGGATCGTGCGCAACCTGCGGTGGCCCCTTCTACTACGATAATTACTCGATCCTCAAAGGCATCGACCAGGTGGTGCCGGTTGACGTCTACGTGCCCGGCTGCCCTCCGCGGCCCGAGGCGCTCATCGAGGGGATTCTGAAGTTACAAGAAAAGATCAAAGTGGAGCCCTTCCTGCGACGCAAGAGCGCCACGACCGCGTCTGCGGCGCAGACCTAGCGGGTTCACGGGAGCCGGCGTGCCGCTTCGGACCGAAGAGCTGATGCTCAACATGGGGCCGCAGCATCCGAGCACCCACGGGGTGCTGCGCCTCGTCGTCACCCTCGACGGCGAGAACATCGTGGAAGTGCAGCCGGACATCGGCTACCTCCACTCATCCGTCGAGAAGATGATGGAGTACCGGACGTATTTGCAGAATGTCGCGCTCACCGATCGCGGCATGGACTACCTGACCGCGATGGCCAACGAAGAGGGCTACCTGCTTGCCGTCGAGCGCCTTGGCAACATCGAGGTGCCGCCGCGCGCGAAGTGGCTGCGCACCATCATGCTGGAGTTCCAGCGACTCTCGAGCCATCTCGTGTGGCTCGGCACGTGGGGGATCGATCTGGGCGCCACCACCGTCTTTCTGTATTGCTTCCGCGAGCGCGAGCGCATCCTCGATCTGTTCGAGCAGGTCACCGGCGGCCGGCTGCATCACGTGTACTTCAGGCCGGGCGGAGTCTACGAAGACCTGCCGGAGGGTTGGACCGAGCGGGCGCTTGAGTTCTGTGATGAATTTCCGGGGCATATGCAGGAATACCACGATCTCCTGACCGGCAACCCGATCTTCCTGGCGCGTGTCCAGGGGGTGGGCGTGCTCCCGCGCGACGCCGCCATCAACATGGGCGCATGCGGCCCGGTGGCCCGCGCGTCCGGCGTCAACTTCGACGTGCGCAAGGCCTTCCCGTACGAGGCCTACGGCGAGATCGATTTCACCGTGCCTGTCTATGAGACCGGAGATTGCTTCGCCCGGTACATGGTGCGCATGGACGAGATGCGCCAGAGCACGCGGATCATTCAACAGGCGATCAAGGGATTGCCATCAGGGGACATTCGCAGCAAGGTGCAGGTCACCGTGAAGCTGCCGCGCGGCGAAGCGTACAGCCGCAGCGAGTCTCCGCGTGGCGACCTCGGCGTCTTCCTCGTCAGCGACGGTAAGGACATGCCCTACCGCGTGAAGATCCGGGCGCCGTCCTTTTCCAATCTTTACGCGCTCACCGAGATGATGCGGGGATGGAAGGTGGCCGACGTGATCGCGATCCTGGGCAGCGTGGATATCGTCCTGTCGGACGTCGATCGGTAGGAGGTACTGATGGCGGATCTGGCTACACGCGCGTGGGATGCGGTTGTGGGACTGGCCACGGGGCTCCGGGTGACCATCAAGGCGATGGTGGACCCCAAGAACACGGTCAAGTACCCCATCGAGAAGGTCAACGTCTCACCGCGGTGGCACGGGCTGCTGGCGCTGCCGGTTGATCCGACGATCGGCAACGATCTGTGCATCATCTGCTTCCAGTGCGAGCGGGTCTGCCCCAGCCGCTGCATCCATATCGAAGCCACCGGCCGCGCCAAAGATCGCATTTTGACCCGCTTCGATATCGAGATGGATAAGTGCCAGTACTGCGGGCTGTGCGTCGAGGTGTGTCCGACCGAGGCGATCGTGTTCATTCCGCACTACGAGGCGAGCACGTTCAACCGCGGAAATTTATTGTACGATCTCGACGACCTCCATCGCGCTGCGCCAAAGGAGCCCATCGCCCACGGTGTCGTCGGCATCCGGGGCGCCAAATGAGCTGGGACCTGGTGGACGCACTCCGGAAGCGCTTCCCCGACGTGGAGCCCTTTCCCCGCGCGGAGACGCATCCGGCGGCTGAGCACGAGCCGGTCGCTCCGGCGCCCGCTGCCGGGCGTGGCCATGCCGATCCCAAAGCCTACGCGTATCACGTGCCAGGCGCCACGGTGCCAGCCGGCCGCCTGCTCGAGATCTGCCGCGTGCTGCGGGACGAAGCACCCTTCCGTCTCGACTACTGCTCGTTTGTGAGCGCGATCGACTACCCTGCGGACGGGATGATCGACATCCTCTACCATCTGTTCTCGACGACGGCGCGCCACGAACTCCTCTTGAAGGTGCGGGTGTCTCGCGACGCGCCGCGCGTCCCGAGCGTCACCGGCATCTGGAGGGGCGCTGACTGGCACGAGCGCGAGACCTATGATCTGCTGGGGGTCGTCTTTGACGGGCACCCCGACCTCCGGCGGATCATGATGACCGAAGACTGGTCCGGTCATCCGCTGCGGAAAGACTACGTGTTCGAGGAACCGCGCTGGCTCGTCGATCTCGCCACGCAGCGCCAGCGCGAGATCGAAGGTCTGGGATTGGGTGAACGGGCCTGAGCGGGCTGGGGCCACCCGCGTTGACGCAATCTTTACGAAAGGGAGATACGTTTAGGTAAGTGGAGGTGGGCCATGAGGCGCTGGTTCTCCTGGCACGGCCTGATAGCCGGTCTCGCCGCTGGCGCCGCCCTGGTATTCGTCCTCGTCGCGGGATGGCTGACCGACGGCATGCCCATCGTCGCCGGCGCGCTCTCTGAGCGGGCGCGTGGCCTGCTGCCGCTGCGGGTGCTCGGGTGGTTCATCGTCACGTTCAAGTTTGATGCAAAGCCGCTGGGCTACTGGATCACGATAGCGACGGTAGTGGCGGTGTGCGCGGTGGCCGGAAGCCTCTTTGGTGCGCGGCGGCCGCGCCTGTGGGCGGCCGTGCTTCCGGCGGCCGGGTTCATCGCGGCGGTGCTCGCGCTTACCGCGGCACGCCCGTCGATCGGGTACCTTTCGGCCCGCCTGGGGGCCGAAGGGGTGTCCAACGCCGAGGCACAGGCTCTCACGACGATCGCGCTGGCGATGGCCGGCTACGCTATCGTGGGCGGCGGTGTCTTTGGGGTCGTGCTCGGGCTGCTGGCACTGGGCCGTGCTCCGGGGCGCGTGGCCCCGGCCGCTCCGGCTGGTCTTGACCCGCGCGGACGAAACCGTTAGCGGTCTATGGAGGTGTGATGCCCATGTCCGAACGCAACGGTAAGGATGAGCCCGACGTACTGTCGGTCCGCACAACCGATACCGCCGGTGGGATGAGCCGGCGCGAGTTTCTGTCGCGCTCGATGCTCGCAGCCGGCGCGCTGGCTGGTGCCGGCGCGCTGATCCAGTGGGTGAGCGCGACCGCCGCCCGCGCCGGCGCCGCGGCACAGTCGTTGTTCGCGCGGATCAAGGGCCTGCCTCCGGAGATCACGCCGAACGACAAATTCTATATCGTCAGCAAGAATCCGGCGGGGCTGGATCCCAAGGTGGATGCCGCGAAGTGGAGCCTGGAGATCACGGGGCTGGTCGGTAAGCCCATCAAGCTGACGTACGATCAGATCCGCGCGATGCCGTCGGTCACGCGCTACCACACGCTCGAATGCATCAGCAACGAGGTCGGCGGGGACCTCATCAGCAACGCGCTGTGGAAGGGCGTGCGGTTCCGCGACGTGATCGCCGCGGCCGGGGGGCTCAACCCAAAGGCCATCCGCTTTGCGCTGCGCGCCGCGGACGGGTATACGGAGGGCATCCCGGTCGTCGATGCGATGAACGCCGATACCATGCTGGCCTACGAGATGAACGGCGAGCGGTTGCCGCACGGTCACGGCTTCCCGGTCCGCATGCTGACCCCCGGGCTGTTTGGGATGAAGAACCCGAAGTGGGTCACGAAGATCGAGGCGGTTTCGACCCACTTTACCGGCTACTGGCAGGCCTCGGGCTGGAGCGACGAGGCCGTGGTCAAGACGACGTCGATCGTTCGCGTTCCCAGTGAGCGCACCGTGACGATGACTCCCGCGGGCGAGGTGGAGATGGGCGGGGTCGCCTACAGCGGTGACCGCGGTATTCAGCAAGTCGAGGTCAGCCCCGACGACGGCAAGACCTGGATGCAGGCCGAGGTGAAGCCGGCGCTGAACAAGTTCACGTGGGTGCTGTGGGCGGCCGTATGGAAGCCGGCGGCCCCAGGCCAGTACACTCTGAAGGTCCGCGCCCGCGACGGCACCGGGCTGCTGCAGACATCCAAGGAGGAACCTACCCTGCCCGACGGCGCGAGCGGGTACCACTCCATCCGCATCCGGGTCCGGAAATAGCGGTGGCTGAGCCGGGCCGTCTGTTCACTGTGCGTGAAGCGAACGCGGCGCTCACCGAACTGGCGCCGCGTATCGCGCGTCTCCGGACCATTCGGGATGAGGCACGGCGCGTGCGCGAAGTGCTCGAAGTTCTCTGGCAGCGCCTCGACAATGCCGAGCCGGTCCTCTCGACGATCGGTGAGCAGCAGGCGGCGCTGGATGCGCTGCGCGCGGAATTCGCCAGGCTCATCGATGAGATCGATGCGTTCGGCGTGATCCTTCGCGACGTCGATGTGGGTCTGGTGGACTTTCCCGCGCGCGTGCGCGGCATGCCGATCTACCTGTGCTGGCGGGCCGGTGAGGCGCAGGTGGCCTACTGGCACGGTCGGTCCGAAGGCTTTGCCGGCAGAAAATCGATCGCGATGATTCGCGATCAATCTCCCCGCAGCGCGAGCTGACGGGAGGATGTCGCTCCCGCACCCGCGAAGCACCTTCACAGGAAGCCCGCACCGGTCGATCAACAGGTGATCCGCGGGGAGTGTCACTGAACGCCCTCCTCTGGCCATCTTCCGTCCACGCGCGCCGAGGCCCCAGTGGCTGATCCCTATGATCTCGTGGTGATCGGCGGCGGTCCCGCCGGGTATGTTGGGGCAATCCGTGCCGCGCAGATCGGCCTACGTACCGCCGTCGTGGAACGCGACAAACTCGGTGGCATCTGCACGCATTGGGGTTGCATCCCCACAAAAGCGCTCCTGCACTCGGCCGAACTGTACGAGCACATCAAGCACGCCGCCGAGATGGGTCTTGACGTCGGCGCGGTGACGGTGAACTATCCGCGGATGCAGGAACGCAAGGCCGCCGTCGTCGAGAGCAACCACAAGGGCGTGCAGTTCCTGATGCGCAAACACAAGATCGATGTTTTCAACGGGAGCGCGCGCTTTGTGTCGCGCACGCACATCGGCGTAGCGCTCAATGATGGGTCGGAGACGGAACTGTCGGGCAAGCACACGCTGATCTGCACCGGGTCCGCTCCGCGGAGCATCCCGGGCGTCGCGATCGACAACAAACGGGTCCTGGACAGCACCGGGGCGCTGTCGCTGATGGCCGTTCCAAAATCGATCGTGATACTGGGCTCCGGCGCCGTGGGCGTGGAATTCGCCAGCCTCTTCAACGCGCTGGGCAGCGCGGTGACGCTGGTCGAACTGCTCCCATCCCTGCTTCCCTTGGAAGACCTGGAGATCGGGAAGACCCTGGAGCGCGTGTTTGCCCGAAAGAACCTTCAGGTGCGCACCGGGACGACCGCGAAAACGGTGACGGCCGCCGGCGAGCGTCTCTCGATCACGCTGGCGACGGGCGAGCAGACCGAAGTGGTCGAGGCCGACTATCTTCTTGTCGCCGTGGGCCGCGCGCCTCTGACCGAAGGCCTCGACCTGGAGGCCGCCGGTGTAGCCACGAAGAACAGCGGCGTGGTGGTAGAAGAGGATTTCCGCACGGCCGTGCCCGAGATCTACGCGGTGGGCGACGTGATCGGCAAACCGTTCCGCCTGGCCCATGTGGCCTCAGACGAGGCCATCCACGCGGTTGAAACGATGGCCGGGCTCGAGCATCCACCGATGAACTATCAGGCCGTGCCACGCCCCACGTTCTCCATCCCGCAGGTGGCCACCATGGGTCTTTCGGAGCAAGAAGCGCTGACGCGGGGGCACGACGTGAAGGTCGGCCGGTTTCCGTTCTCGGCCAGCGGCAAGGCCCGTATCGAAGGCGAGCGCGAAGGCTTCGTGAAGTTCGTCACGGACGCCGGAAGCGGCGAGATCCTGGGTATTCATATGGTAGGACCCGCTGTGACCGAACTGCTGGCGGAAGGCGTGGCGGCGAAGTATCTTGAAGGTACGGTCGTAGAGATCGGCGCCGCCGTCCACTCGCATCCGACACTCTCGGAGGCGGTGAAGGAAGCGGCACTGGACGCGCTGGGCAGGGTCCTGCACGCATAGGAGCCGCAGAGGCAGGGGAGAGCGATGGCGACCAGGCAGACCAAAGTGACGCCGGCGCTGGCCAGACACGAAACCCTCGGCCTGTCCGCCGACGCGCTGCTCGAGATGTACTACAACATCGCGTTGGCCAGGGCGATCGACGAGCGTATGTGGGTCCTGCAGCGCGCGGGCATGGTGCCCTTCGTCATCTCGGGGCAGGGCCACGAAGGCGCGCAGGTCGGGGTGATGTCGGCCCTGGACCGCGAGCGCGACTGGTTCGTGCCATTCTATCGGGACCTGGCGGCCTGTCTGGTCAAGGGAATGAGCGCGCGCGACTTGATGCTCGGGCTGTTTGCGCGCCAGGGCGATCCCAGTAGCGGCGGGCGGCAAATGCCCGCGCATTGGGCCCATCCCAAGCACAAGATTCTCTCGACCAGCAGCCCCGTGGGCACGCAGTACCTCCACGCGGTGGGCATCGTCTATGCGGCGAAGGTTCGCGGCACCGGCGAGGTCTGTGTGACGTCGATCGGCGAGGGCGGCACGAGCCAGGGCGACTGGCATGAAGCCATGAACTTCGGCGGCATCCACAAACTGCCCGTGATCTTCATGGTCGAGAACAACCGCTACGCGATCTCCGTGCCTCTACGGCTTCAGATGGCGGTGAAAGACGTGGCGGTGCGCGCCGAAGGCTACGGGTTTCCGGGCGTGGTGGTTGACGGCTCAGACGTGCTGGGCTGCTATGCGGCGAGCGCGGAGGCCGTGCGCCGGGCCCGTGCCGGAGAGGGGCCGACGCTGATCGAATGCAAGGTGGAGCGTCTCACCGCGCACTCGTCGGAAGACAAGCAGGAGAAGTACCGGCCGACCGATGACATCGAGGCGTCGCGCAGCAAAGACCCGCTGGTGGTCTTCAAGCATTATCTGGAGCAGGTCGGCGTCATGGATGAAAGCCGCTACACCGAGGTCCATGAGCGGATCAAAGCGGTCGTCAACGACGCGACGGATTTCGCGGAGGCCCAGCCCTGGCCCGATCCCGCGAGCGTGACGCGCAACGTCTACTTCGAAGGCTAGCAGGGGACGACGATGCCTGAGATGCGGCTCCTCGACGCGATTCGCCAGGCGATGTACGAGGAGATGAAGCGCGACGAGCGCGTCATGGTCCTCGGCGAAGACGTGGGCTTGAAGGGCGGCGTCTTTGGCGCCACCGACGGCTTCTATGCCGAGTTCGGCGAGGCGCGCGTGCTCGATACTCCACTGGCGGAGTCGTTGATTGTCGGCGCCGCGATCGGCATGGCCGCCAACGGCCTGATCCCCATTGCGGAGATCCAGTTCTCCGACTTCATTCACCCCGCATTCAATCAGATCGTGAGCGAGGCGGCCCGGATGCGCTACCGCAGCAACGGCGGCTTTGGGTGCCCGATCACCATCCGCGCGCCCTACGGTGGCGGGGTCGAAGTGCACGGCGGGCTCTATCACTCGCAGAGCATCGAGGCCTATTACGCCCACGTCCCCGGGCTGAAAGTTGTCACGCCGTATACACCCTATGACGCGAAGGGGCTGCTGAAATCCGCCATCCGGGATCCAGATCCGGTCCTTTTCTTAGAGCACAAACGCCTCTATCGTGCGATCCGCGGCGAGGTGCCCGACGACGACTACACCGTGCCGATCGGTCCTGCCGCGGTGCGCCGCCAGGGGACAACGCTGTCGGTCTTCGCCTACGGGCAGATGCTGCATGAAACCCTCCAGGCCGCGGGCCAGGTGGCCGCGGAGGGCATCGACGCCGAGGTCGTGGACCTTCGCACGTTGAAGCCGCTCGACGTCGAGACGATCCTCGCGTCCGTGGGGAAGACGAACAAAGCGATGGTGGTGTACGAGGACAACCGGTTCCTGGGCTACGGCGCAGAGGTCAGCGCGATCATCGCCGAGCAGGCGTTTGAGTCTCTGGACGGCCCAATTCTCCGCATCGCGGGACTCGACGTGCCCGCGGTACCGTACTCCGACCCTTTGGCGGGAGCGTTTATCCCCACAGCCACGAAGATCGCCGAGGCCATGCGCCGGCTCGCGGCATACTGACGCGCAACCCGGGGTCAGCCCATGCCGGTAGAGATCAAACTTCCCCAGCTTGGTGAGAGCCTCCACGAGGGCACAATCGCGAAGTGGCTCAAGAAGCCAGGCGATCGGATTGAAAAGTACGAGCCGCTTGTGGAGATCACGACCGACAAGGTCAACGTCGAGATGCCCTCGCCCGTTGCGGGGGTGATTAAGGAGCTCCTGGTCGCCGAAGGTGAGACGCGGGCGGTGGGTTCGGCCATTGCGCTGATTGAGACCACGGACGCCGCCTCGGCCCCGGCGGCGATGGTCCAACGGCCGGCCGCGGACTCCGCACGTGTGCCGAGGAGCGGCCCCGCGGGATCCGACGAATCCCCCGTGCCCGAGCCGGTGGTCTCGGCAGCCTCGGGCGCTCCAAAGGGCGCCGGCCCGCGCCTGTCTCCACTCGTGCTGCGCCTCGCGCGCGAGCACGAGGTGCCGCTGGCGGTTCTGGAAACGCTGCCGGGCACGGGCGCCGGCGGGCGCGTCACAAAGGAAGACCTGCTGAAGTACGTCGCCGGCCAGGCGGGTGGCGCGGCCGCGCCGCCTACGGCGGCTCCTGGCGGCGATGAACTCGTCAAACTCACGCCGATCCGCCGGGCCATCGCCCAGCGCATGGCGCAGAGCAAACGTGAGATCCCCCACGCCTATGGCGTCATCGAAGTGGAGATGACCGCCGTCGTCACATGGCGGGAAGCACACAAGGACGCGTTTCGGCGCGACGGTCCGCCGCTGACGTACACGGCATTTTTCGTGCGCGCCGCCGCGGCCGCGTTGCGGGCCTTTCCCCTCGTGAACTCTTCCTGGAGCGAGGACGGGATCGTGCGGCGCAAGGCGGTCAACATCGGCATCGGCATCGCCATCGATGACGGCCTGGTCGTCCCGGTGATCAGGAACGCCGACCGGCTGAGCCTGCCCGGGATCGCCGCGGCGTTGGAGGACCTGAGCCGGCGCGCCCGGGGGGGCACGCTGGGCCTCGACGACATTCAAGGTGGCACCTTTACGATCACCAACCCGGGTGTGTTCGGTTCGATCTGGTCGATGCCGATCATCGTGCCGGGACAGGCGGCGATTCTCGCAACCGACTCGATTGTGAAGCGGCCTGTGGTGCGCGACGATGCGATCGCGATCAGGCCGATCATGCACCTGGGGCTGTCGTTCGACCACAGGATCTTCGACGGCGCCACGGCGATGCAGTTTCTCAATCACATGAAGGCCTGGTTCGAAGGGTACCGCGATGGCCGTTAGCACTCGCCCCGACGAGCTCAAACGTCCGGAATGGCTGAAAGTCCGCCTGCCCGCCGGCGAGAACTACGCCGACCTGGTCCGCATCATGCGCACGGCGCAGATGCACACCGTGTGCGAAGAGGCCCGCTGCCCAAACATCGGCGAGTGCTGGGGACGGCGCACCGCGACGTTTCTCATCCTGGGCAACGTGTGTACGCGGAACTGCGCCTACTGTGCGGTGGCCCACGGCCTGCCGACCGAACTCGATGCGGCCGAGCCCGCGCGCCTGGCCGATGCGGTTGTGGCGATGGGTCTGCGGCACGCCGTGATCACGTCGGTCAACAGGGACGATCTCGCCGACGGCGGTGCGGCGATCTACGCCGAGACGATCCGGCAGATCCACCGGCGGCTGCCGTCGTGCACCGTAGAAGTCCTGATCCCCGACTTCAAGGGCGATTTCCACGCGCTGCACAGGGTCCTGGAGGCCAACCCGGAGATCCTCGCCCACAATATCGAAAGCCCGCGGCGAACATTCAAGATCGTGCGCCACGGCGGCAACTACGACCGCTCGATCGCGCTGCTCTCGCGTGTCAAGGCGTGGGGCTACACGTCGTTCACAAAGAGCAGCATCATCTTGGGCATGGGCGAGACGGTCGCCGAGGTCCTGGAGACCATGGACGACCTGCGCAGCGTCGACTGCGACGTCCTGACGCTCGGCCAGTATCTGCGGCCGGGACCAGAGTATCATCCGATCGATCGCTACTACACGCCGGGTGAGTTTGCCGAGCTGCGCGACGAAGGGCTGCGCCGCGGTTTCAAGTACGTTGAATCGGGACCGCTGGTGCGATCGTCCTACCGGGCCGACGTTCAGGCTCAGGCCGTGCGCGTGCACCGCGCGCGCTTTGGCGGCGCGCCGGCGGCCGATTGAGGCCCGCGCACGACTCGCCCCCGAAACTCCGACCGGGTCCACCGATGAAGGAGGATGAGATGGCCGTTCAGGTCACAAGACGGCGCTTCACCGTCGACGAATACTATCGAATGGCGGACGCTGGGATTTTCTCCGAAGACGATCGGGTCGAGTTGATCGAAGGGGAAATCGTGGAGATGGTTGCAATCGGCAGCCGCCACGCGGGGTCCGTTGGCAAATTCAACCGTATTCTGTCGCGGCGCGTCGGGGATGCAGCGCTCGTCTGGGTGCAGAACCCCATCCGTCTGAGCGAGCACTCCGAACTTCGGCCCGATCTTGCGTTACTGCGCCCGCGCCCGGACTTCTACACCTCCGCGCACCCCGGCCCGGAAGACGTGCTCCTGCTGATCGAGGTAGCCGAGTCCTCAGTCGACTACGACCGAGAGGTCAAAGTGCCGCTCTATGCGCGCTACCGCGTGCGGGAGTACTGGCTGATCGATCTTCCAAAGGGCGTCGTTGAGGTGTACCGCGGCCCCACTCCGGAAGGCTACCGTGAGACCCAGACCGTCCGTCGCGGCGGCCAACTGACCATCGAGGCACTTCCGA
>JBOGSE010000911.1:0-1613 GCA_050694895.1 bacterium
CTAGGAGCCTGTCGGACTTTCGAGACTTCCCAAGGGTAGCGCGAGCCGGGACAATCGAGGCAGAGCAAACAGGACCGCCCACCGATGAGCCGTTTCATTCCCGTAGATCGAGAGACCGCGTATTTGTTGCCGCCGTCGGTGGACGAATGGCTGCCGAGTGATCATCTGGCGCGTTTCGTGGTTGAGGTGATCGAGCGGCTCGATCTGAGCAATCTGGCCAATCAATACGCGGGCCGAGGCTCTGCGGCGCATCACCCGGCGGTGCTGTTGGGGCTGCTGGTCTACGGGTACGCCAACGGCGTGCATTCGAGTCGCAAGATCGAACGGGCCACCTACGATTCGATCGCCTTCCGGTACGTGGCAGCCAACACACACCCCGACCATGACACGCTGGCGACGTTCCGCCGACGCTTCATCAAGGAAGTGGAGTCACTGTTCGTGCAGGTGCTGGTGCTGGCGCGCGAGATGAAGCTGCTCAAGCTCGGTCACATCGCGCTGGACGGCACGAAGGTCAAAGCCAACGCGAGCAAGCACAGGGCGCTGTCCTGGGCTCACGCCAACAAGATCGAAGCGCAGTTGCGCCAGGAGGTGCAGACGCTTCTGGCGCTGGCCGAGAAGGCCGACCGTGCGGGCGTGCCCGATGGCATGGACGTGCCCGCCGAGATCGCCCGACGTGAAGATCGCCTGGCGACAATCGCGCAAGCCAAGGCCAAGATCGAGCAGCGCGCCGCCGAGCGTCACCAAGTCGAGCAGCAGGAGTTTGAAGCCAAGCAGGCCAAGCGCCGCGCCCGGCGCGATGCGGGCAAGAAGCCGCGCGGCAAGGCCCCCGAGCCGCCCGAGGCGGGCCCCAAGGACAGCGACCAGGTCAATCTGACGGACGACGAGTCGCGCATCATGCCCGTCTCGGGCGGGGGCTTCGAGCAGAGCTACAACGCGCAGGCCGCGGTCGACACGCAGACGATGCTGGTGGTGGCGCCCCATGTCACGCAGGCGAGCAACGACAAGCGCCAGATCGTGCCGACACTGGATAAGGTTGCGGCCTTGCCGGAGGTACTGGGCCAGATCGAAACGCTGTCGGCCGACACAGGCTACTTCAGCGCCGCCAATGTGCGGGCCTGCCAGGCACACGAGATCGAGCCGCTGCTGTCGATGAGACGCGAATCGCACCACATGCCAGTGCTTGAGCGCTTCGCCGCAGACATGCCGGCGCCCGCAACGGACGATCCGGTGGTCGAGATGGCGCACCGGCTGGGCACGAAAGCCGGGCGAGCACTGTATGGACTTCGCAAGCAAACGGTGGAGCCGGTGTTTGGGATCATCAAGCGCGTGATGGGCTGGCGCCAGATGAGCATGCGCGGGCTGGACAAGGCGCGCGGCGAATGGTCTCTGGTGACGATGGCGTGGAACATCAAGCGGCTGCATGTGCTGCGGGCCGCGTGAGGGGCGCAAGAATGCTCGCCCAGAGCCACCGTTGGCCGCCTCGCGCAACCTCACAGGCGCTCCGTCAGGCCATTGGGGACCTCGCAGAACTCACATCCGCCACGCGTCGTCGAAAAATCTCGCCTGCCGACGACGAGGCAGACCTGTCGCACTCAAGTCCGACAGGCTCCTAG
>JBOGSE010000912.1:0-5302 GCA_050694895.1 bacterium
ACCGTGATCACGGTACGATGGAGGTCATCCAGAGCACGCACGCCAAGCACTCACCGCGACCCTGTTCAACGCGTCCACTCAGCCGTGCGTTGGTGCTTGCGATTTTTTCTCACGTCCTCGGTCCGGACCGAGTTGAAACACGAACAATGACTCGCGTGAAAAACTATCTCGGGGGGCTTGACAGGTTCTCGGCAGGGATCTCAAGATCCGCGATCTGGCACTCGTAGATGCCCACCATATTCGCTAGCATTGCCTGAGCGTGGTGTTGTGACATCAACTACGCCGCGCGAACGAATGCAGGCCCGTGCGCCACACTGTGGCGATCCTGAGCGCTTCGAAAACCTCATGCTATAACTGAGCCATGAACACAACCACGCTGTCGACCGTGGCTCAGCTCTCCAACGATGACCTCCTTGCCCGGGTGAAGCACCTGACGGGGCGCGAGCGGGAGGTGACGGCGGTCCTCATCGCCCACTTCGCGGAACTCGACGAGCGGCGCCTGTATCTGGCCGAAGGCTGCGCCTCGCTCTTCACCTATTGCACGCATATTGCACGCAAATCCTACGTCTCTCCGAGCACGCGGCTTACGGACGCATCTTGTCTTCCAGGCCTCCACGTATCGATCTACCCACGACGCGAGGTCGCCTGCCTCCACGAATCACCTCCTCGATGCGGCTGCGATACCAGTTGTGTGGCTTCGTCGGATGCGCGGTAATTCGCGCGTGTGTGGGAAGGAGACCTCCCCCGGCCGCAGAAGAGGGCAGGCGGCCAGCAATCACCCTCACCTCGGAGCAAGCCGGTGCCCCGGGAAGTTTTTGCAGAAGAGATCGAAGCCTTCCTCGAGCGGCTCGATGCGGTGGCCGCGGTGCGCGTCGTCGCCAACGAGGCCGGTGAGATCGAGCGCATCTATGTCACCAGCGAGTCGTCGCGCGATGACGGCGGGATCAGGCGTGCCATCACGTCGGCGCTGATGAGCCAGTTCAACCTGCCGATCGATGGCTGGCGCGTGCAGATCGCCCATCTGCAGCCCACACCCGACGGCGAACGCGTCCCGGCCTGCCAGCTCGTCCGGCTCGAAGAGACCATGACCGAGAGGATGACGAGCGTCGTCGTCGAGTTGCGGTACGAGCGTGAAGGTACGCAGAAGACGTTGAACGGTACGGCGCAGGCCCCGCCCGGTCAGGCGCAACGCCTGCGCACCGTGGCCCTGGCGGCCGTTGAAGCGCTTCGTCCGCTCATCGAACGGACCGGCCATCGACCGTCGCTGGAGGCCCTCTCGGTCATGCAGTTTGCGGGGTCGTCCATCGCGTTGGCGGCATTGACCCTGACGTCGGAGCGGGCGAGCCTGCTCCAAGTGGGTGCCGAGCCTGTCACTGCGAGCGAAGCAGAAGCGGTCGTCGGCGCGGTCATCGATGCCGCCCAGAAGCCGCCGCGCATGGTTGAAGGCGGAGGCAAAGTGCGACCGGATCGCCGGCAGCAGTTTGAGGGGCTCCGCGCCCACTATGAGCGGCTCATCCGCGCGGAGGTGGGCGCAGCCGCAACGCCGCAAGAACCCCCGAACGCCGGGGCGGCAGGAGACGAGCCCTCACCGGCGGGATTGCCACCAGACCAGCCCCGCCACGAGCCCCTTGAAGGCGCAGCGTGGGATGAAGGGCAGTTGACGCCGCGTGCCCACGGGGCCTCGGGCGTGGCGACCGAAGATGTTATTCACGACATGAGTGAGATTCGACCGGAGCGTCAGGGAGGTGCCACCGTGATGCGTGAGGACATTCGGACGGATGGTCCAACCGGAACCAAAACCCAGCCGCGGCCGTCGGTTGAAGATGCCTTCTACCGCAGGCTCGTCGCCGCCGCCGCGCCGGTCTATATCCGCTGTCGCGATGGATACGAGATACCCTCGGCCATCGTCAGGGATTTCGGTACTTACAGCCTGCTGATCGAGAACAACGGGACGCAGGAACTCCTCTTCAAACACGGGATCATCGCTATCCGCCCATACGGCCCACTGCCGCCGGAGCCTGGGATCCCGTCCTAGGAGTCGTGCCGCCCGATCGGCTGGACGACCTGCGGCGCCGCCGCGAGCGGCTGCTGGCGATGGGCGGTGAGGAGCGCGTTCGCCGCCAGCACGAGGCCGGCAAGCTGACGGCCCGCGAGCGCCTCGATCTCCTGCTGGATAGCGGATCGTTCGTCGAGCTCGATCCCTTTGTGACGCCCCGCAGCCGTGACTTTGGCATGGACCGGGTGGAGGCGCCCGCCGACGGGGTCGTCACCGGTCATGGCACGATCGACGGCCGGCCGGTGCACGTGTTCTCGCAGGACTTCACGGTGCTCGGAGGATCGCTCGGTGAAGGACATGCCGAGAAGATCTGCAAGGTCGTGGATCTGGCGATGCGCACAGGGACGCCGATCATCGGCCTCAACGACTCCGGCGGCGCGCGCATCCAGGAAGGCGTCGTCAGCCTGGGCGGCTACGCCGACATCTTCTTGCGCAACACGCTCGCCAGCGGCGTGGTCCCGCAAATCTCGGCGATCATGGGCCCGTGCGCGGGGGGCGCCGTGTATTCGCCGGCGATCACCGACTTCACCATTATGGTGCGGGGCACCGCGTACATGTTTGTGACCGGGCCGCAAGTCGTCAAGGCCGTGACGCGCGAAGACGTGTCGTTTGAGGATCTGGGCGGCGCCGACGTGCACGCCGGACGGAGCGGCATCGCCCACTTCGTGGCCGCCGACGATGAGGAATGCCTTGCCCTCATCCGCCGGCTCCTGGGATTCCTCCCGTCGAACAATCTTGAAGACCCCCCGCGGCGGACGCCGGTCGATGAGCCCTCGCGCGGCGATCCTGCGCTCGATGCGCTCGTGCCAGACGATCCCTCCAAGCCGTACGACATGCACGAGGTCATCACGCGCGTCATCGACGACAGGGAGTTCCTGGAGGTCCACGCCGCCTTCGCCCGCAACCTCATCGTCGGGTTTGCGCGGCTTCACGGCCGTCCCGTGGGCGTGCTTGCGCAGCAGCCCGCTGTACTCGCCGGCGTGCTCGACATCGACGCCTCGGTGAAGGGCGCGCGGTTCGTCCGCTTCTGCGACGCGTTCAATATCCCGCTGGTGACGTTCGTCGACGTGCCGGGATTTCTCCCGGGCGTCGCGCAGGAACACGGCGGGATCATCCGGCACGGCGCGAAGCTGCTGTACGCATACTGTGAGGCGACCGTGCCCAAACTGACCGTCATCACACGCAAGGCCTACGGCGGCGCGTACGATGTGATGGCGAGCAAACATATCCGCGGCGATCTCAACCTGGCCTGGCCGACGGCCGAGATCGCGGTCATGGGCCCGGAAGGCGCTATCGACATCATCTTTCGCAAGGAGCTGGCCGATGCACCAGACCCCAATGCGCGCCGCGGCGAGCTGGTCGCCGACTACCGGCGGCAGTTTGCCAATCCGTATGTCGCGGCGGCCCGAGGCTACGTGGACGACGTCATCGCTCCACGTGACACGCGCCGCAGGTTGATCGCCGCGCTTGAGGTCCTCCACCGCAAGCGCGTGGCACATCCCCGCCGCAAGCACGGCAATATTCCGCTGTAGGGAGGCGGCGTCTATGCTTGCACCGCTCGAGCACTATCGATATCTGACCACGGCGCGCCGGCGCCTCTTCGAGGCGGTGAGGTGCCTGTCGCCCGAGCAGTACGTGCGCGAGTTCCCGTTCGGTCTGCACACCGTGCGCCGAACGCTGCACCACATGGCTGGGGCGGAATGGTTTATGCTCGGTCAGCTGCATCACCCGCGAGGTGGACTGGAACCGAGCCGTCGAGATCACGGTCATCATCCCCAGCCGGCAACAATTCCGAATCCAGACGACCGCCATCAAAACGTTTACCCAGTTCTGCTATCATGAGGTGCATCACCGCTGACGCATTCGAGGAAGTACGTCCCTGAGGCGCGGGACGCCCCAACGACCCGTCCAGGAATCTTCGCCGCGAGGGCAGAGTAGGAATCTCTGCGACACGGGTTGAACACCTCTTCGGTGCGGTCGATCGAGCAGGGACATGCAATGAAGCTTGAACTCGTCAACGCAGGCGACTCCCGTTTCCGCGATTGGATGCGTCGATATCGCGAGGAGACCGCCGGCGAAGCGCCGTCGGAGACCTGGCTCGATCACTATCTCGATGCGCTCTTCGCGGATCAGGGCAAGCGGCGACACGTCTGGTGGGCGATCGATAACGGCCGCAGGGTCGGATTCGGTGTCGTGGTGCTGATCAAGCACTGGGCCGACCAGGCGCGCACCCAGGCCCAGATCGGGGAGTTCTTCATCTATCCGGAGTACCGCAGAGAAGGCCTGGGGCGGCGGTTCGCGCAGGCGCTCATCGACTGGATCAAGGAGAATGGCGCGGAAGAGATACAATCCGGCGTTGTGGCCGGCAATCTCCGCGGCCTGCGCTTCTATGAGGCCGTGGGGTTTCAGATCGCGCGCTATTCTCTGGTCTACCGCCCCGATAGACCTCGGGAGGAAGAAGAGGACGAGTAGCGCGCCCTCGCCTATCCGACGCGTCCTCATCGCCAACCGCGGCGAAATTGCCGTCCGCATCGTTCGAGCCTGCCGCGACCTCGGTATCACCCCCCTCGCCGTGTACTCGCCAATCGACGCCGGCGCGCCGCATGTCCGGCTCGCCGAGTCGGCCCACGCGCTTCCCGGCGACGCGCCGTCTGAGGGCTATCTCAACGCTCCGCTGCTCATCGACCTGGTGCGCCGGATGGGCGCCGATGCGATCCATCCGGGCTATGGGTTTCTTTCCGAGAATCCCGCGTTTGCCGCAGCCTGTGATGCGGCGGGAGTGACCTTCGTTGGGCCCCCGGCGTCGGTGCTGCGGCATTGCGGAGACAAGGCCGCGGCCCGAGCGGCGGCCGCATCAGTCGGGGTTCCGGTCCTGCCGGGGACCGGTCCCGTCGATGACGACGATGCGATGCGCGAGGCGCGCGCGATCGGGTTCCCCGTACTCATCAAGGCGGTAGGGGGTGGCGGCGGCAAGGGTATCCATGTGGTGCGCGCGCCCGAGCAGCTGCCGGCCGCTCTGCGTCTGGCGCGGGGCGAGGCGCAGGCAGCGTTCGGTGACCCTCGTGTGTACCTCGAGCGATGGGTCGAACCCTCGCGGCATGTGGAGGTGCAGATCCTGGCCGACGACTCCGGCGAGGTCATCCATCTTGGCGAGCGCGGGTGCTCCGTACAGCGGCGTCACCAGAAGTTGATCGAGGAAGCACCGGCCCCGGGCCTGACATCCGAGGGTCGGCACGCGCTGGGACG
>JBOGSE010000913.1:0-10752 GCA_050694895.1 bacterium
GTGGCGAACGCTCGGCCCTCTACGTGGAGCTTCATGGGAATGCCGATCCGCGGACGGCGCAGAACATCGAAGTCGCTTCAAAGGGCATGACGGACGCCGACGCCGTGACGATGAAAGAAGCCTACCCTGGGGCACTCGCGGCGGCCCGGCGGGTCAGGCCGGAATACCCAGCCCTCGCACTCCTCGTCGAACCGGTGGACAGGATTTTCTGGACGGCGTCGTGTGTGAAGACCGTGGGAATCCTTGCGGGCGATCTGCTGCCGCGCGCGCTGCACTTCGAGTTTCCCCGCGCGGTCCGCGAATCCGACACGCTCGACGCCACAGCCGCATTGACCGTAGATCTGCTCAGACGGGTGCCGTCGCCACGCTGAGCGTCGCCGCCTCCTTGTCGTCCAAACCTCGCGGCAAGGCTAGTGTGCCGCGGGACTAGGGACGCGCTCGGCCTGGGCATACACTTGCCGTGAGCGCCAAAGGGCCATCACTTACGCGCGCCCTGAGCAACATTCTGGATCCCGCGCACCGCCCAGGCCTGGAAGCCACAGAGCACTTCATGTCGTGGCTGCGGTTTGGCATCAGCGCCTTTGCCGCGGCCGTCTACCTGCTTCCGCTGAACGGCTCGGCGCCGGTGCGCGGACCCTGGCACCTGCTCGTCGCTGCCGCGTTCCTGTACGCGGTACCGCACGTTTTTATCGGCGCGGGCCGGCCGACCCGCCGCTCCCGGCTCCGCGTGCTGGTCAACACGCTGATGGATTTCATCTTTGTCACCGCGGCGGTCTATGTCACCGGGGGGGAAAACAGCGGATTCATCTGGCTCTTCCCACTCACCATCGTCTCAAATGTGCTCCGGTACGGCGACATAGCGGGCGCCCTCACCGTCGGCGGCAGCATGATCGCTTTCGGCGCCATCGTGCTGTCGCAGGGGGCCGACCCGAGAACGCTCGTGCCTTCTCTGGTGGCCCGCCTGGGATCGTTCTGGGTGCTGTATTTCATGGTGGCCTACCTCAGCCGTCACGCGAACCGGATGGAGCGCGTGGCGCGCCAGGGGACGCGTCTGATGGAAGCCGTCGGCCGCATCGGTGTGCCGGTGAACCTGGCCGGAAACATCATGCTCGCACTGGAGGCGGTGTGTGAAGAGATCAAGATTCTGTTCGACGTGGATCACGTGCTCATCTGGCTGGTCCGAGACGGCGGGCTCGTCGGCGCGGCGGCGACGGGACCCCACAAGAAAGAGTTCCTGGCACAGCAGCGGCGCCTGGACGATCCAAATCTATTGAGCGCGCGCGTGGTGCGCGAGGGGCGGCCGATGTACGTGAACGGCGCGCGCTCGAAAGCCTCCGGACTGGACATGGAGCTCGTTCAGAACTTCGACGTACAGGCGATCGCCGGGATTCCGCTGATTCACGGTGAGGCCGCGGTCGGCGCCATGATGCTGGCCGATTCGCGCCGGCCCCAGCGGTTCCGCGACGAGGATCTGGCCCCGGCGATGCTGTTGGGCAACCTGGCGGCCACCGCACTGTACCACGCTTCAATGCACGATCAGCTGCGACGGGCCTACACCCGGAGCCTGGAGACGCTGGGGGAGGCCATCGATGTCCGGGACGCCTACACCGGGGGCCATTCCCAGCGGATCGCGAGGTTCGCCGAGGCGATCGCGCAGGCCCTTGGCTGCCCGGCTGAGATGCTCGGGCACATCCGGACCGCTGCAATGCTCCACGACATCGGCAAGATCGGGATCCCCGACAGCATCCTGCTCAAACCCGGCCGCCTGCAAGAGCGCGAGATGGAGATCATGAAGAGCCATTCGCTGATCGGCGCGCGACTGCTCCGCACGGCGGGCTTCCCCGATGAAGTCATCTCGATCGTCCGGCACCTGCACGAGCGCTACGACGGACAGGGGTACCCGGGAGGGCTCAAGGGCGAACAGATTCCGCTGGGCTCCCGCATCCTGGCGGTTGCCGACACCTACGAGGCCATGACGTCCGACCGCATCTACCGCGCGGCACTGAGTGCCGAGGATGCGATCGGGGAGCTCACCCTGTACAGTGGGGTGCAGTTCGATCCCGCGGTCGTGGATGCCTTCGTGAGCATTCATCACACGCTCGCATCGGCGGAGGAACCACGGGACGAACCCCGGGGTGTGGCCAACCCGGCCGCGGTGTTCGCGTCGGTCGCGGGTTACCTCTTGACCAGGTTCGGTGAGTTTGCAGGCGTCCAGGTCGTCAGTACCATCGTCGACCGGCTCGTGGTCAACGCGCGGCACCGTAACTGGGTCGTGGGCTGGCAGGACCAAAAGCTGCACGTGCAGACCGCGGAGCGGCAAACCGGGCTGGAGGCGAGACGTCAGATCCTCACGTGGCTGCTCGATGGGATCGAAGATCTCGGCGGGCGCCGGATTGCGTTCCACCTCTTGACCGAAGCGGTCGAACATTTGTCGCCGTCGGCCCGCGAAGTCTATCGCGTCCTGCTCTCACCGGGCGCCACCGAAGAGGCGGTCCGATCGGTCTAGCGCCGCGCTCCGGCGACAAAGATCCCGGACGGAAACGAGAACTGGCGTGCGCCGCCGCCCAAGTCTCCCAGCGATACCCACCCCGATCCTGACATGCCGTCGAACCGGACGATGCGGTGGGCCTCGTCGGTCACGTAGATCCGGCCTACGGCATCCACCGCGATCCCGGTGGGGAAGACAAACTCGGCGACCCGACCGCCCGAGGCGACACCGGCAAACACCGTCCACCCGGCACCGTTCATGTCATCCATCCGTACAATCCGGTCGTTGCTGGAATCGGTCACGTAGATGCGTCCGGTCCCATCGACCGCCACGCCGGCGGGAAACTCAAACTGCCTGACCCCGCGCCCCGGGCTGCCGACCGTCGACCATCCCGCCCCGGTGAGGTCGCCGATCCTGACCACTCGGTCGTTGAGCGCATCGGTGATGTGGATCCGCCCGCCGGCATCAACAAACACTCCCTGGGGAAACGAGAACTGGTTCGCGCCGGCGCCGCGGCTCCCAAATGACATCCAGCCCGCGCCGGTCATGTCGTTGATGCGCACGATCCGCGCATTGCTGGCATCCGCGACGTAGATTCGGCCCACGGCGTCCACGTAAATCCCCGCCGGGAGATCAAATTGATGCACGCCGCTGCCCCGGCTGCCGAATGACGTCCAGCCCGCGCCGGTCATGTCGTCGATGCGCACAATGCGGGACGCGCTTGCGTCGGTGAAGTAGATGCGGCCGCTCGCGTCCACAAAGATTCCTGACTGGAACGCGAACTGCCGCGCCCCGGTTGCGCGGCTTCCGACCGTCGTCCACCCGGCTCCGGTCATGTCGGCAACGCGGACAACGCGGGCGTTTCCCGGATCGGTCACATAGATCAGAACGCCTGGTTCCTGGGCGAGGAGGCCCGTGCCATTCCACGCCCACGCCAGTGCCACCACGCCAAAGATCACCGAGATCCGGCGCAACGCCGACTTGGGGCGTCTACTCCGCGCCGTACGCCCCATGCCCCGCATCGGTGACGTAGCCTTCTTCCAGATCCTGCCGGAGCAGCGTCCTCGGACGCGAGCCGGGGTCGCCGAGGCCACTGCCGCCCGCGGCCTGAACGGTGATCGTGCCTCGAACGTCGCGGAGCACGACGAGCGGGCTCATCCCGTTCTCGTCGCTCGTGGTCGCATCTTCGATCACAAGACTCGCCCCACTGCCCGCCTGGCCTCCCAGAAGCCCTGACACCGGTGAGGCCCGGCCGTGCGGCAGCACGTTCACGAGTACGGGCAGCCCATCATCATAGAGCTTCCGCAGGCGCATCCGCTGTCCCAGGCCGCCCCGGTGATGCCCTGCGCCGCCGGAGTCTGGGATCAACTCCTTGCGCTCGACCAGCAGCGGGGTTCGCTGCTCGAACATCTCGACGGGAACATTGCCGGCGGAGGTCGGATACATCAGGGCCGGTCTGCCGTCGCCGTGGCGGCTCCCACCCTGGCCGCCTCCAAACATGATGTGGTCGTTGAACGGCCGTCCGTGCCTGTCGCGGCCGTACGCGGAGATCGACACGGGCAGGCCGGTGAACGCCTGGACGCGATCGGGAAGCACCGGCGCCAGGGCGCGCAGCACCGCAGGGCCGCAGAACCATCCTGTCATGGTCCGCTGATTGACCGCGGCGGGATACGCACAGTTGAGGATGCTGCCCTCGGGCGCGCGCACATGCAGCGGCCGGAAGCAGCCGGCATTCGACGGGATGTGTGGGGTCAAAATCGACTTGAGTGCGTAGACGGTGTGCGCCGCCGTATACGTGTACGTGCAGTTGACCCCGCCCACGGGCAGCGCCGGCGGCGCGCCCTCCCAGTCGACGGTGAGCTCGTCACCTTCCACGATCACCGCGCACGGAAGTCGCATCGGGCCCTCCGGGCCGTCGATCTCCACGTCACTGCGGTAGACTCCGTCGGGAAGCGCGCGGATGGCGGCCCGCATCGCCGTTTCGGTTCGGCGTTGGAGCTCCGCGGCCAGCGGCTCCAGAGAGGTGAGGCCGTACTCTTCCATAAACGCCAGCAGGCGCTGCGCGCCGACGTGGTTGCTGCCGACCTGAGCCTGAATGTCACCCAGCACCATCTCGGAACTGCGCACGTTGACCCGAATCAGGGCCGCCACATCGTCGTTGAGGTGTCCGGCCCGGTACAACTTGAGGGGAGGAATCTGGATGCCTTCTTCATACACTTCGCGCGCCCGGCCTGAGTCTTTCGTTCCACCGATGTCCGAGCAGTGCGCGATGGATCCCGCCATGCCCACGAGCCGGCCGTCCCGATAGACCGGTGTCGCAACGGCCAGATCGAACAGGTGGCCGGCGCAGATCCACGGGTCGTTGGTGATCAACACATCGCCCGGCGCCAGCGTCGGCGGCGGATAGGCCGCCATGAGCGCGTTGATTGCCTGCGGGAGTGTGAGGTTGAAGACCGGCATCGATCGGGGCGAATGCGCGATCGACCCGCCACGCGCGTCGAGGAGCTCGCAGCCGAAGTCCTGGGCTTCGCCGATGATCGTCGAGAACGCCGTTCTCAAGATCGTGACCCAGCACTCCTCCGTGATGTTGATCAACCGGCTCCACATGATTTCAAGCGCGACGGGATCGAATGTCGTGTTCATCGCGGGACTCCGGTCGCCGGTCGCTCGGGCACGGCACCGGCGACATCCACGCGAATGACCAGGTTGCGCCGCGCATCGACGGTCAACCGATCCCCGGACCACAGCACCGTGGTGGCTTCGGCCTCCTCCACGATCGCCGGCCCGGCGACTGCGGCATCGGCCGGCAGCCGGTACCGGTCATACACTGGTATCTCAACGAACCCGCCCGCGTCGGGAATGTACGCCTTTCTTCGTACCGTGCCGGTAACCGGCCTGCGTCCCATCTCTTCAACGGCCCACGGTCTGACCGCAGGCGCCGGCGCGCTCACCAGCACCCGCCAGTTGAGCGCCTGCACGGGATAGCCGGGCAGGCTGATGCCGTAGAGCGCGGCGTACGCGGCATCGAAGCGCTGCCGCAGCACCGCTCCCGCGTCCTGACCCACCGGCGAGGGAGCGGCCACTTCAATGTCATGGAACTGCCCGACGTAGCGCAACTCGGCGCGGCGTTCGCGCCGCGTCCCCTGTGCAGACGCGCCCGCGCCGGCCAACATGACATCCCCTTGCGATTCCATCTCCGCGTAGAGGCGCTCCACGGCGTTCCAATCCAGTTCCTCGAGCTCACCGGCGAGCGACCGGACGAAGTCGAATCCAGGCGGCGCCACCAGCAGGCCCAATGCCGAGGCCAGCCCGCTGGCCGGCGGGATCACCACTTCACGCGCCCCCAGGAGCCGCGCAATCCTGGCGGCCGTGGCCGGACCGGCGCCCCCGAATCCCATCACGGCGAAGCGGCGGGGATCTTGTCCCCGCTCGATGAGATAGAGGCGCGCCGCCTGCGCCATGCTCTCGCAGACGATCGCAAAGATGCCCCACGCAGTCTGTTCCACATTGAGCCCCAACGGCTGCCCTGCACGGGCAAGCGCCGCGCGTGCAGCCGCGGGATCAAGCGGCATCGTACCTCCCAGAAAGGCGCGCGGATCGAAATACCCCAGCGCCACGCAGGCATCGGTGACCGTCGCTTCGGTGCCGCCGAAGCCGTAGCAGGCCGGACCCGGATCTGCCCCGGCGCTCTGCGGCCCGACCCGGAGCAGACCCAGGGCATCTACCCGCGCACGCGACCCCCCACCGGCGCCGAGCTCGATCATGTCCACAACCGGCGCGACGACGGGCAGCCCCGAGCCCTTGCGAAAGCGATGCACGCGCGCCACTTCCAGCCGCGGCGCGATCGCCGGACGTCCGTTCTCGACGAGACAGACCTTCGCGGTTGTTCCACCCATATCGAAGCCCACGACCGCGGCATGGCCGGCCGCTGACCCAAGATGTCCGGCGACGAGTGCACCGGCCGCCGGTCCGGACTCCAGCAGGCGTACGGGAAACCGGCACGCGACGTCGGGTGTCGTGAGCGTGCCGGAGGACAACATGAGCAGAAAGCGTCCCGCGAACCCTTCGAGACCGAGCGCGTCGGCCAGGCGGCGGATGTACCGTGCGACGAGCGGCTGCACATACGCGTTGCACACCGTGGTGCTGGTGCGCTCGTACTCACGGATCTCGGGAGCGACCTCGCTGCTGACGGATACCGCCAGATGGGGAAACTCCCGCTCGATGAGATCGCGGACCAGCCGCTCATGGACGGGATTCTTGTAGGCATGGAGAAAGCTGACCGCAACCGCCTCGATCCCGGCAGCGGCGAGGTCAGAGACCAGGGCACGCACCGCCGCGGGGTCCATCGGTGTGAACACCTCGCCATCCCTGGTGACACGCTCGCGCACTTCCGCGCGCCACCGGCGGGGGACGAGTGGCTCAGGGTAGCGCAGGAACAGGTCGTAGATGTCGTAGCGCTGCTCCCGACCGATCTCGAGGATATCGCGGAACCCCTCGGTTGCCAGCAGGGCCGTTCTTGCCCCGGTCCGCTCGATGATCGCATTGGTCACCAGCGTCGTCGCGTGAATGACCGTCCCGACCTCATTCAGCGCGATCCCGGCCCGCCCGCAGATCTCCCGCAGGCCACGCAGCGCGGCCTCCGCAGGGTCGGCGGGTGTGGTCAGGACCTTGTGCCCCCACAACCTCCCGGAGGGGTCGTGCATGAGCACCAGATCCGTGAAGGTGCCGCCGATGTCCAGGCCAATCCGGTACGGCGCCCTGCGCGTCATCTCAGCGCGGTCCACCCCAGTAGATGGATTCCAGGCCGACCAGCCGCTGGATCACGATGACGATCAGCACGCTGAGGGCCACGCTGAGCGTGGAGACCGCCGACGCCGTGGGCTCGAACGAGAAGCGCAGGTAGTCGAAGAGTGCGATCGGCAGCGTCGTATTCCCGACGCTGATCAACAGCAGTGAGATGGGGAACTGGTCAAAGCTCGTGATGAAGGCGAACAAGGCGCCCGAGATGATACCGCCCTTGATGATGGGCAGCGTGACGCGCCAGAACGCTCGGAACGGACCGGCGCCGAGCGAGCGGGCCGCCTCCTCCAGGGACCGGTCGAAGTTCACCAGGACCGTCGAGACGGTCAGGAAGACGTACGGAATCGTCACGAGCGTGTGCCCGATGAATAGCGGCCGCATGCCGCGCGTGCCGATGCCTGTGGCATAGAAGAAGATGAGCAGCGCGATACCGGTCAGGATCGCGGGAAACTGCAGGGGCGCCACTAGCAGCAGACGCAGGACGTCGCGCGCGCGCCGCGCGTAACGCACGGTGAAGAGCGCCGCCATCGTCCCCAACACGGTGCTGGCCAGCGTCACATACGTCGCGAGATAGAGGCTGAACTCGAACGCTCGCACGAACGACGGGCTCTGCGTGAATCGGACGAACCACCGCAGTGAGAACCCCTGCGGAGGAAAGCGCAGGTACTCCCCGGCATTGAACGCCGAGGCGATGACGATGACGATGGGCGCGAGCAGAAACACGTAGAGCAGGGCGACCACGATGCCCAGCGCCCAGCCGCCCTGGCGGGGCGGGCCTACCGGACGGTCCACACGAGCGCCCGGTTGAGGAGCTTCACGTAGAACCATAAGAGACCCACCGTCACCCCGAACAGGATCATCGAGAGCGCCGAGCCCAACGGCCAGTTGAACGCGTCCAGCAGCATCTGAACGATGACGATCGGCATCATCAGGACATTGTTGCCGCCCAGCAGGATCGGGATCACGTAGGAGCTCACCGCGAGCACGAACACCAGCAGCGTCCCCGCGAAAACGCCGGGCAGCGACAACCGCCAGGTGATGCGCCAGAAGGCGCGCCAGGGCGTCGCGCCGAGCGAGCGCGCGGCCCGCTCGATATCGGGCGAGATCGTCTGGAGCGCCCCGGCGATCGACAGGGCCATGAACGGCAGGTAGACGTGTACGAGCCCGACGACGACGCCGAACGCGTTGTACATGAGCGGCAGTTCCGGACCGCCGTATCGTTTAACGAACGTGTTGATGATCCCTACGCGCCCCAGCAGGATCATCCAGCCGAAACTGCGCACAATCACGCTGACGAGCAGCGGCGAGATGAGCATGACCAGCAGCAGTCCCCGCCAGCGCTTCGGCGCGCGGGCGATGTGGTAGGCGAGCGGGTAGCCGAGCAAGAGCGTGACGCCGGTGGTCACCAGCGCGTACCAGAACGTGTCGCGGAACACCTTCCAGTAGAACGTATCCCCCAGCGCCCGCGCGTAGTTCCCCAGGGTGAAGATCTTCAAGTACGCTCCCTGCTCCGGTTTGACCAGGAAGCTCATGTAGACCATGTTCGCGTACGGAATCAGGAAGAAGACCGCCAAAAAGATCAGGATGGGGACGATCAGGAAGACGACCCAGGGGAGACGCGGGCGCCCGGACGAAGCCGGAGTCGCTGCCGCCGTAACGTCGAGGCCGCCCATGGGCTAACCTTCCGCGCGGACGACCCACGCGTCCGCGGGCGAGAACCCCAGGTCAACCGTCGTCCCGGGGGCGAACATCCGCGAAGGGTCGGCCTGCACGCGCAGCCGCAGTCCTCCAGGGCCGTCCACCTGATAGTCGAGCAGGTTCCCCAGGAAGACCCGCTCGCGGACAACGCCCGACAGGCGATTCTCGTGGTGCCCGCCAAAGTGCAGCGACTCGGGCCGCACGCAGATCATGACATCACCCGCGGGCTCGCCCGCGGCATCGCCGGTGCAGGAGAAGGTCCCCGCCGCCGTCCGCACGGTCAGCGCGGCGTCTTGCCGCCCGGCCACCGTGCCGCGGATGAAGTTGGAGAGACCGATAAACTCCGCGACCCAGGCGTTGCTCGGCCGCCGGTAGATGTCTTCGGCTGAGCCGAGTTGCAGGAGCCGGCCGTCTTTCATCAGGGCGATGCGGTCGGCCAGCACCATCGCCTCGGCTTGGTCGTGCGTCACATAGATCGTGGTGATGGCGAACTCCTGCTGGAGGTGCCTGATGTAGAATCGCATCTCTTCGCGCAGTTTCGCGTCGAGGTTGGCCAGGGGCTCGTCGAGGAGTAACACGGCCGGGTTGACGACGAGCGCGCGCGCGAGTGCCACCCGCTGCTGCTGCCCGCCCGAGAGCTGGTGCGGGTAGCGTCGCTCCAGTCCCGCCAGCTGCACTTTCCGGAGAATGGCCAGGACGCGCTCCCGGACGCGGGGGTCCGGCTCGCGGCGCATCTCCAGGCCGAACGCGATGTTCTCCGCCACGGTCATGTGGGGAAACAGCGCGTAGTTCTGAAAGACGATCCCGATATTGCGCGATTCCGGCGGCAGCCAGGTGACCGGCCGGTCGCCGAATGAGATCTCTCCCTCGTTGGGCGCCTCGAACCCGCCGATCATCCGCAGCGTGGTCGTTTTGCCGCAGCCGGACGGTCCTAAGAGGGTGATCAATTCACCCTCTCGGATCGAAAGACTCAACCGATCAACGGCGACCAGCGAGTCGAAGCGCTTGGTCAGGTCGCGCAGCGTGATGGACGCCACGGATGGCCCCGCATCACCTGTGGTTGACTACCTGCCGACGATCTCCCGGTTCCAGCGCTCGATGATCTTCTCCCTGTTGCCGGCGTTCACCCAGTCCCAGTCCCACTTGTGGATCGACCGGATCTGCACCTGCGTGTGCACGGGAATCTCCGCCGTCAGCTGGCCGGTGATCTGCACCTTCCGGTTGGCCGGCGTCCACCAGAAGGCGCGAGCCCACTTCTCCTGCACCGGCTGAGAGAGGAAGTAGTTGACGAACCGAAACGCCAGTTCTTTGTTCTGCGCGAACTCGGGCACGTTGGTATCCTGCTCAAACATGAACACGCCCTCGATCGGCGGCACCCAGGCAATCGGGAGGCCCTGCCGCTTCAGGCGCGAAACCGCCGGCGCATCCAGGATCCCCACGTGAACCTCGCCGGCCACCAGCAACTTCTCCATGTCGCCGGAAAAGTCGGTGAACCGGACCGGCAGCAGTTCCTTCACCTTCTGGAAGGCGATGTCCATGTTCTTGTCGTCCTTCGCGTGGATTCTCCCGAGCAGCATCAGGAACATCGGGGTGGCCGAATTGGCGATGCTGTAGATGCCGACCTTGCCCTTGAACTCGGGCCGCCACAGGTCGACCCAGCGCTTGGGCGGGCTCGACACAAGGTCGGTCCGGTACCCGATGCCTAGCGGCCCGACCAGCGTGATGACGCCGTTGTCGTCCTTGTTGCGCAACTCGGGCCAGACGTC
>JBOGSE010000914.1:0-1829 GCA_050694895.1 bacterium
CGCGCTGGCCGACCGCGTCGTTGTCCTGTCGAGCGGTCCGGCCGCCCGCGTGATCGGCGACTACCCCATCGACCTCTCCCGCCCCCGCGACGTGAGCGAGGTGCGACTCGATCGCGCCTTCGTGGAGGTCTACCGCACGATCTGGCAGCACCTGCAGGGCGAAGTGAAGAAGGCCTATGAACGGGCGCAGGCGCGGTAGCCTCGTCGCCTGGCAGGTCGGGGTGCTTGTGGCCGGCATTGCCGCTTGGGAACTCTTCGCCGCGCGTGGCACGCTGGACCCGTTGTTCTTCAGTCGCCCCTCCCACGTCGCCACACGCGTCGTGCACTGGTTTGCCAGCGGCAGCGTTTACCGGCACATCGCGGTCACCACCCAGGAGACGCTGGGGGCGTTCTTCGCGGGTGCTGGGCTCGGCGTCGTCTTCGGCTTCTTTTTTGCCCGGTCGCCTGCGGTCTCCCGCGTCTTCGAGCCGTACATCAAGATCGCGAACGCCTTGCCGCGCATTGTCCTGGCCCCGATCTTCACCCTCTGGTTCGGCCTGGGCATCCTGTCCAAAGTGGTCTTTGGCGTCACCCTGGTGTTCTTCGTCGTGTTCTTCAACACGTATCAGGGCGTGCGGGATGTTGACCGGAACATCCTCAACAACGCGCGGATGCTCGGCGCCTCCGAGCGGGACCTGGTGCGCCATGTCCTGCTGCCGTCGGCCATGACGTGGATTCTGGCGAGTCTGCACACGAGCGTGGGGCTGGCGCTGGTCGGAGCGGTCGTCGGGGAGTATCTTGGCTCCGCGCGCGGCCTAGGGTACATTATCGCTCAGGCGGAAGGCGTGTTCGACACGACCGGCGTCTTTGCCGGGATCGTCGTGCTCTCGGTATTCGTCTTGCTCATTGACGCGGTCGTGACCGTGATCGAGCGTCGAACGCTCGTGTGGAAGCCAGGGTCGCAGAGTGAAGCGCGATAGCGGTATCAGCGTTAGGGGAGGGGGAGCAATGATGGCAGCACTGTTGAGGTTCGCTGCGGTGGCGCTGGTGGTGACCGCCCTCGCCGCGCCCGGCTTCAGCCAGCCCGCGCCGGCCGAGCGGCCGGAGAAACCTCGATTCGTCCTGGCGGTCGGGGGCCAGGAGGCGCTGGTGTATCTCCCGTTCAACGTCGCGGCGCGCCTGAGGTACTTAAAGGAAGGCGGCCTGGACCCAGACATCCAGAACTTTGCCGGCGGGGGCCTGGCGCTGCGGGCGCTGATCGGCGGGAGCGCCGAGGCGGTGAGCGGCTTCTACGATCACACGATCCAGATGCAGGCGCAGGGCCGGCGGATCAAGTGCGTCGTGATGCAGCAAAGGTACCCGGGCCTGGTGCTGGCCGTGGCCAAACACGCCGCGGATACGGGATTTCGGAGCCTCAACGACCTGCGGGGGAAGAAGATCGGGGTCACCGCGCCTGGCTCTTCAACACACTTCTTTGTAAATTTCCTGGCCACTCGCAACGGCATCAGCCTCGACGAGTTCAGCGTCATCGGCATCGGCGCCGGCGCGACGGCGCTTGCGGCGGTCCGGGCCAGACAGGTGGACGCGCTCGTCAACGTCGAGCCCACGATTTCGACGCTCCAGAGCACAGGTGACATTAGTACGATTCTGGCTGATACCCGTACGACCACCGGCACGCTCCGGGTCTTCGGCGGCCCCTACCCTGCCGCGTGCATCTATACGAAGGAAGAGTTCATCCAGCAGAACCCCAACACCGTGCAGGCCACCGTCACGGCGATGGTCCGCGCGCTTCGCTGGATCAAGTCGCACAAGGCCGACGAAATCGTCAGCCTCATGCCGCAGGAATACTA
>JBOGSE010000915.1:0-1096 GCA_050694895.1 bacterium
CTGATGAGGTAGGGCCTGAGAAAATTATCCACGGCCCCTACAGCCACCAACCCCCAGATCAGCATGAACAAGGCCCAGCCTTCCTGGTGCTGGTAATATAACCAAAGCACGGCGGGCAACCAAACCAACACGGTGGGTAGCTGGACGAGGGCGAGAAAGAAGGTCAAGAATCCCAGCAACACCACGCCGGGCACCCCGGTGACGAGAAAACCGATGGTCGAGAGTATGCCTTGTGCGGCAGCGGTGCCGGCTACACCGATCGAGACGCTGCGAACCGTGTTCACGACCACCGCGATCAGTCCGGGCCCATCTTGGATCTGCACCTTGGCCACGACCCGCTGCGCCCAATCCGCGGATTGGTCCGCAGTGACCAGATACACGCCGGCGATAATGATCGCGAAGAGAAACTCGAGCAATGCCAGCCCCAACTGAGCACCCTGGGCCAGGGTCCAGACGGTGGCGGTCTCTATGGCGGGCCGGGCGGCGTTGAAAAGCCCCGAGACGTCCGTCATCGCCCCCCGCCACGCTTGGTCCAGCACTTTGCCGAGCAGAGGGATCTGGATGAGCCAACTCGGCGGCTCGGGAACGGTCACGGCCGTCAGGTCCTTGAGCAGCGTCGCCACCTGACTCACCGCATCCCCTAGGGAGACGACCAGCACCGCGAATTGCAGCACCAGGATCACTGCAAGGGCTACCGTAAAGAGCGTCGCCGCAAGCCGTGGCCGGCCGCCCAACCGGGCCGCAAGCCAAAGAAAGGCCGGCCAGACCGTCATGGCGATGATCCCCGCCCAGGTCAGCGCCCCGATGAAAGGCGCGACGATCCGAAGGCAGGCAACGACCAGGATTGCGAGGACGGCAAGCCTCAGGATGCGCTCGGTGGTCCAGGAGTACTCCAGCATGCGGCGAAACCCCTTGTTGTTCTGTTCTTAATGTACCCCGCACGCGGTGGAATCCACAATGCACGCGACGATCCATCCGTGACAACCGAGCCATTCGGGATCCCGACCCGCATCGGCTCGCCACAGCGGGTCTTCCGGCTATTGGCGATCCGTTATATAAGGTTGTATATTTCGCTACGTCGTACTGAAGGCCGAGG
>JBOGSE010000916.1:0-2012 GCA_050694895.1 bacterium
AGATATCGCTGGCATCACATTAAGTTTATACCTCCGTTCCTTCTTATCTACCCTGTCGTTAGATAAATTGCAGCCGGATATCTCACGCGAGAGACTTTTCGACGTGGTCACGATCGATGCGGCGACACATCGTCCTTGATGCCAGCAGCACGCAGTAATTGTCCGAGGGCTCGCCCGGAGCCCTGAGCACGTCGCCCAATCGCACTCCGGTCCACTCCGGAAAGCCTACACCGCCGGTGGTCCACGGGTTACCCTTCGAGGGGGACCAGCCCTTCGTCGCTGAGACACCGGCGCACCTGCTCGACGACGATGTTACGCCGGTCCATTATCTCTTCATACGCAACAACGGGCTGCCGCCGGCCGAAGACACGATCGACCCCGCAACAGAGGGGGAGTCGGTGAAGAAACCGACCCAGTTCACTATAGAGGATCTGAAGCGTAAGTTCAGGGCGGTAACCCAGCACATCACGCTGGAATGCGCGGGCAATGGCCGCAGCGGTTCGCACGGCAGCCGGTAATCGTGTCCCCCCATTTTTGGGCTACGGATCGCAATGCGCGTCAGCCACTTGCCGCAGGCCGATCCGGGGGCGCCGCCTACCACGAGCCGCAGGGGATAACCGTGCACCCAGGGGAGGTCCTTACCGTTCATGCCCCAGGCAATGAGCGCTCCGTCCTCGAGCGCCCGGGAAATCGGCACGCCCCGGGAGATGACCGGCTTCGTCATGTCGCCGCTCAAGTGGGTATCCTTTCCGTAGTAGCCGATGTACACGGCTGGAACAGATGCCGGTCAAGTCGCTCCTGACCTTCCCGCAATCCGGAACCAAGCACGCCATAGGCAAGGCTCTCACCGTGCGCGGCCAGGCGTGGACCAGCACCAAGAAAGTGTCCGCGGTCGACGTCTCCATCGATTTCGGCCAGACCTGGATGCAGACAAGGCTCGCCCGTGCGGGAAACCGATACGGCCCGCAGCGCTTCGCCACCGCGATCAGCTTCCCCAAGAAGGGCTACTACGAGATCTGGGCGCGGGCGACCGATGATAAGGGCCGGGCGCAACCCATGGTGGTGCCGGGCTGGAACGCAGGTGGCTACGGCAGCAACGCCTGTCACCGCATCGCGGTGCGCGTCGTATGAAGAGGACTGCCGTGGCCGCGAAACATGCGAATGCCTGGGCGGCAAGGACGCTCCTCGGCGCGATCCTCGCCGCAAGCGCGCTTGCGCAGGATACCAAGACCGACGCGGACACCGGGCTCGTCATCGACGAGGGCTTCGCCCTCGTGAAGGGACAGTGCACGGGCTGCCATTCGGCCAAGCTGATCACGCAGGGCGGGAAGACGCGCGAAGGCTGGATCGACAGCATCCGTTGGATGCAGAGAAACCAAGGGCTCACAGATCTGGGAGCGACCGAGGAGCCGATCTTGAGCTATCTCGCCAAGAACTACCCAGTGCCCAAGACCGCTCCCTGGCGCCGGCCGCCTTTGCGCGCGCACCTGATGCCGAAGTAGGTAGACAGTGAGCGGCGGTGGCACGTTGCTAAACAGCATGCTGAGGTGCTTTCGCAGCACCACCCCCTCGGTGGGCTTGCCGGGTCCTTTCCGCGCAGCCGGGCGCAACTCAAGGGCCAGCTCCTCAATGCCGGTCCGCCTCAGCCGCACCTCGATGTCGTGCGATGAGACGAACACCTTCTCGACCAGGAGCCGCACGATCCGTTGCTGCTCGGCCGGGAAGAGCTGGTCCCAAATCGCATCGACCCGGGTCGAGGATGGCGCCCGTAACCAAACACCGAACTGCATACGCACTCACGACGAGCCGAGGGCCGCGGCACAAACGGGCCTGTGTGACCGGATGCCGCCACACTAACAGGATGCTTTCTTTGGCAACTCAATCAGTGGCTATCTAAGCGAACCCGGAACAAAGTTTCCGTGGGGCATGTGCCAGCCCGCCTCTTGTTTCGAGACTACCTTGATCACCTCGTCGGTGGACCCGTCGATCTTGATGAGATGGCCTGAACCCCA
>JBOGSE010000917.1:0-5243 GCA_050694895.1 bacterium
GCGTACGTCGGTGCCGGGCACGCCTGCGTGCTCGAAATTGCCAGCGACCACCCCGCTGATCGGGTGGCCGCTTCGCTCAGGCACCTACGAGAGCTCGGAGTCTAGCTCTTCTCCAACGATGTCGGTCGCCTGAACTGTGCTATACTCGGGCGCAGACGTCGGGCCGTAGCGCAGCTTGGTAGCGCGCCTGAATGGGGTTCAGGAGGTCGGCGGTTCAAGTCCGCCCGGCCCGACCAGCTAGAACGCAGATGCGCCGCGGCATTCAGCCTTTACCACGACTCCGCAGAAATCACCCCGAAACCGCAATAGCGTAGACGCGCCCGGAGCACGCGTGTACGTGGCACGAGGTTCACCACAGTAGCGGTTCTGCTGAGACAAAGTCCACGCACGCATGCTTCACAAAAGCCTTCGGTCCAGGCTATGATGTAGTCGATTTCCTGTAAGTTTGATGGAATTTTCCGCCGCGTCAGGAGGCCGGTCCAGATGCGGTCTTTCTGCATTCCAGGGATCGGGGTGGTGCCTGGGCGCGTCCAAACCCCTCCGTGGAATCGGCGTTTCAATCTCCACCCAAAATTCCATCTGACACTTCCTTCGAATAGGTCCGAAGCCCCTCTGTGCAGGGGCCCACCTGTCGCTGCTCGTCATTCGTCGGCTTTGTGAGTTGTTCCACCCAAGCTGCAAACACATGGGCGCGGAAAGGAGCACCGTCATGCGAATGATCAAAGTCGGGCTGCTGATAGCCGCACTGGTAGGAGTCTTTCTGGCAGGATGGACACTGGGGAATCGTAACACCGCCCAGGCGCAGGAGAAGCCGAAACCACTCTCACATTTCCAGTGCTACAATCTCCGTGCTCCGGGGGCTGACGATCAAGACGACGAAGACGGGAGGTTGCCGACTCCGCCCCAGACCCTCGGTCTCTCCGACCAGTTTTCTACGCGCACGGAGGAGACTCGGGTTGGCAGACCTAGAATGCTCTGCACGCCTGTCAACAAGAAGATTACGTCCCCGCACCCGCCCCTGGATATTACCGGGGATCATCTTGTGTGCTACCGACCGGTGAGCCCGGTGGTCAGAAACGTAAACGCCAGACTTTCGAATCAACTACAGATCTTGTCGCAGGTCAGGATCGTGAGGAGTCAACTCCTCTGCGTCCCTAGTCAAAAGATTGTATTTCTAGCTCCTCAGCGGTGAGCACGGAGCAGTGTCTCTTGGGGAAGGGTGGAGGGTCGTGGTCGCGGGCCAGGTCCATCATCTCAGCATCGCGCATGACTTCCTCTCCTTCCCCCAAATAAGCGCTCCTCTGGCTTCCAGCCCACTCGCGCTCGCTACAGCTTCACTGTAGCGGCCACCACGCCGGCGCGGTCGTAACACTTCCTTCACAGGGCAGGTCTACGCCACCCGCGTTTCGTCAAAAGCATATGCAGAGATTCCGAAAAACGCATTCCTTGTATCTACATGCGGCGAAGGAGCAGGGTGATGCGGTTGGTAACATGGTTTCTCAGCTTTATCATTGTAGCCCTCGTCACCTCCTTTTCGCCCTCTCTGCAAATCTCCGGCATCACGGTGTGCGGCCCAACTCCCGCATACGCGGATCACGTCCCCTGTTGCAGGTATTGCTCTACCGGCAAAGCTTGCGGTAATTCGTGCATCTCACGATCGAAGACGTGCCGGGTGGGACATGGCTGCGCATGCGACGCCCGAACACGAGTGCCAGACGTTGCGCTTGCACCTGACGGTGACCCAATCACGCAATAGGTGAGTAAGGTGACTTCCGAGGCATGGCAGGATCAGAGCCTCGAGGAGATCGACAATAGCGATCGTGCCTTTGATGAAAGTCGCAGCACTACTGACCATCTTTGCGCTGGCCGGCGCGCCGCACCTTTCGGCGCAGGAGCCGCGCAATCTTCCTGACTTCTTTTTCGCCGGCGTCCCATTCGGGATCACGTCCATGGCCTTCAGCCCCAATGGCCGGCATCTCGCGGTCGGCTTGATGGGCGATCTCGGGCCCGGTCAGCTCTCCAACCCGATGGATGTCCTTCGCACCGATCGGCCCGGAAAAGTTCAGGTGTGGGATATGCCCAGCAGGCAGTCACGATGGGTGCTGACCGGCCACACCGGGTCCGTGGCTACAGTGACGTTCAGTCCGGATGGCCGCACGATCGCGTCATCCGGAGCAGACGATTCGATTCGATTCTGGGATGTGGGTACCGGCCGATCCACACATACCGCGGCCGTTCCTCCGGGGGTGTCGGCGCTTGCTTACAGTCCCGACGGTCAATTGCTGGCCGGGCTGATGGTGAACGGCCCCGTGGCCCTGTGGGACACACGCACCGGGTCGCTGCGGCGCATGCTCAAGGGTAGCACCGAGCTGAGCCACGGGATGGCATTCAGCCCCGACGGGCGCTCAGTAGCCGCCGGGTCCTGGGACCGGATCGTGCGGCTCTGGGACGTCGGCAGCGGGCGCCTGATCCGCCGGTTCGAGGGTCACACGAAACAGGTCGTTCCCGTGGTATTCAGCCCCGACGGCCGGAGGCTGGCATCGGGGTCCAACGACGCCACCATTCGACTCTGGGACGTTCGGACCGGCCGCACAGTGCGTGTGCTACAGGCCCGCAGTGATATTGATAGCGACCCGATCCTGGATCTTGCCTATAGTCCGGATGGGCGCGTGCTCGCCGCGGCCTTCGCCAACCGCGCACGGCTGTGGGATCCGGAGACCGGGCAAACCCTGCGCGACCTCGATGCCCACACCACGCCCGTGACGTCCGTGGCCATCAGCCCGGACGGGCGCCTCATCGCGACAGGGTCCTTCGACGAGTATGTGAGGTTCTGGTACATCCGCAGCCCCTGAGCGGTTGGAGCAATTCTCGGCTCATCGCGCCGCCCATGGCACCGGGTCGACGCGCACGCCGTTGACACGTAGGCCCCAGTGCAGATGCGGCCCGGTCGCGAGCCCCGTGCTACCGACTGCGCCGATGAGATTCCCCTTTTGCACGTGCTGACCCGCGGTGACACTGATGGCGGACAGGTGAAGGTAGGATGTCACTACGCCCATCCCGTGGTCGATCATCACCGCGTTCCCGCTCAGCGGGAGGGGCTCGGCCAGGCGGACGGTGCCGTGGTTGGAGGCGCGGACCGGCGTTCCCTCAGGCACTGGGAAGTCGGCGCCCGAGTGGAAGCCGCGGACAACACCCTGGTAGATGCTCAGCACGCCGTACGGAGACGACACGCCTCCGGGCGCAGGAAAGGCGAAACGGTCCTCCCACAGCCGCTCACCATGTAGAACGCGTAGCGCCGCCCCGACCAGACGCCGCTCACGCTCGACGTTCTCTTTCGTCAGCAGAGCCTGACGGTCGGGATCAAACGTGATGCGGCGTTCTGGGAACTTCACGCGGACGATGGTCACCGAGCGCCGCACGACCAGCCGGGTTCCATCCGTGGTGATAGCCTCGACGGTGACGGTCTGACGGCCCGGCCGGGTTGTGGGATCGGTCCCCAGGATGGTCCGCCACGTCGCGGGGCCGTCGCGATAGAGCGGCCATGACCGTCCCGCAAAGCGGACCGTGAACTGCGCCATCGGGACCGAAGCACTGACGGCCAAAATCGCCACACGGCCCTGGCGCACGGTGGCCGGCACAATATACGCGGATACCAGAGACGGCGCGACCTGGGCGGGGGAGGGCCAGACGAGCAGGGCAGCAGCCGCCAGGATCCAGAACCTCACCCTGACGACCTTCAGACGCAGCTCACGATAATCCTGCCGGGTGTGTGCGTTTACGGAAACCACCGGCCGCCGGTTGCAATCCAGAAGACAAGAACTGTGCCGACGAGCGTAATCCCCAGCCCCCCGGCCCACGCTCCCGCACGCAGCGCTCCGGCGGCCGTGAGGAGCACCCCCGCGATTACGAAGACGAGCGATCCGATGCCGCCAACGGTCAGTGTCATCAGACCGTAGGCTCGATACCCAGGAATGAACTCCACGGCCAGTTCCAAACCCCCTATCAGGAGCGTCAGGGCCACGGCGGCCAGGACGACCTTCCAACGCGGAGGTGCGGGTCCCTCGAGTCGCACCCTCGGGTCGAGAAGGGGGAGAAGAAAGGCGCCAGCGGTGTATTCCCCACTATTCACATGGAATCCGGCGAATGCAGGGAGGCCTTAAAGCGGCGTGTAATGCTCCTGCATCCCGGGGTGATCTCCATGAGCGCGGGACGAACGTTCCACCGCTATCCCGTCACCGTGGATCTTCACGGCGGCGAAATTGCACTGGCCGTGCATGAGATCATCGGTTCTCGCGACGGTCCCACGCTGGCCATCCTCTCGTCGCTGCATGGTGGCGAGTGGATGTCGATCGAGATGACCCGCCGGTTTGTGGCACGGCTCGACCCGAGCGCGATGGCCGGCCGCGTGCTGGCGGTTCCGGTGGGCAACCCGGTGGCCCTGAATCATCTGACCCGGAACACACCCGATGAGTCCGATTCCGCCGACCTCAACCGCATTTTCCCTGGGCAGTTCACCTGGCTGGCGGACCTGCTGGCAAAGGCGATCACCGAGCACATCCTCAAGAAGTGTCAGTACGTCATCGACATGCACCTGGGGTTGTGGGGATCGTCGTTCTACACGGTCGTCTGGCCCAAAGACCTCCCGGACCCCGAGCAGGTCAAGCGCGCGGGCGTGATGGCTCAGGCGTACGGCTGTCCGATGGTGTTTCACCGGAACGTGGTGACGGAGTTTCCGGGCCCGAGGTCCGCGGTGGGCTACGCGGGGGCGAAGTTGGGCGTCGTGCCGCTGGTGGTCGAGATCGGCGGCGCCGGCTTTGCACCCGATCTGGAAGAGCGGTGGATTGAGGAAAACGTCGCCGGCATGATGAGCGTCATGCGCGCGATCGGCATGCTGGCCGGGGAGCCGATACGTCTCAACCGCTACCTGCACTACAAACGGCATCACAGGATCAACCCATCGGTGGCGGGCTATCTGATCCCCGAGATCGGTCCCGACGCACTCTGCCGTGAGGTGCCGGCGGGTACTGTCGCCGGCCGGGTACTCAGCCCGTACTCCTTCGACGAGCTTGAGGTGCTTCGCACTCCTGTCCGGGGGGCATGGGCTCTGGTCTCGCGCCCCTATCCCGTGCGGCCGGGATACTGGGCATTCGGTGTTGCCGACCTGGAAGAGCCCGGGACGGGGTGGGGGCCTGCGCAATAGTCGATGCGCTTCGTGCTGCGCCGCGTTCCCCAGCTGATCGTCG
>JBOGSE010000918.1:0-1685 GCA_050694895.1 bacterium
CCGCGGGCTTCGTGCCGCCCGATGTCGTGCTGGTTCCACAGGGTTGGCGGCTGCGTTCGGCTGATGCCCTGTTCGACATCATGCAAGGAAGCACGGTACGAACCGCGGGATTGCTTCGCGCTCAGACCCCCCAGGCACTGGATGCCATTCGGACCGAGATTCGAGACGCGGTTGAGGCGTATCGAAAAGGTGAGGCGATTGAACTACCCATGCCGGCCGTCCTTGCGTCGGCGATGAAGCCGTAAAACGATCGAGGGCATCGACGATGACTCTCCTGCTCCGTGAAGCCGACGTCAGGAAGCTCCTCACCATGGAAGGCACAATTGGCCTGATGGAAGAGGCGCTGCGCGCGTTTTCGACCGGCGGCGTGGTCCAGCCCGTGCGCACAGCGGTGCCGGTGCAGCCCCACGCCGGATTCCTGGCGCTGATGCCCGCCTACCTCACCGCCCAGGAGGCGCTGGGCGCGAAAGCGGTCACGTTCTTTCCCCGCAACGCGGATCGTGGGCTCCCGACGCATCTCGCCATCATCCTGCTCTGGGACAGCGCCACCGGCGCACTGCTGGCAATGATCGACGGCCGGCTGATCACCGAAATGCGCACCGCGGCAACATCGGCCGCGGCCACGAAGGCGCTCGCGCTCCCAACAGCGGGCGCGCTCGCCATCCTTGGAGTCGGCGTGCAGGCGCGTAGCCACATGGAGGCGCTGCGCCTCGTTCGGCCGATCGAGCGCGTTCGCGTCTGGTCACGAACCGCCGAGCGTGCGCGCGCGTTTGCGGAAGAGATGACCCAACGGCACCGGATTCCCGTGGATGCCGTCGCAACGCCCGAAGAGGCCGTGCGCGGTGCGCAGATCATCGTGACCGCGACGTCGTCCCAGACCCCGGTGCTGGAAGGGCGCTCGGTCGAGACCGGGACACACATCAATGCCGTCGGCGCCCCCAGGCCCGACTGGCGGGAGATGGACAGCGCGCTCGTCGCCCGCGCGAGCCTGTTCGTGGACTCGCGCGCGGGCGCCCTCGTTGAATCGGGCGACGTGCTCCTGGCGATGCGCGAGGGCGCGATCACCGAGGCACACATCCGCGGCGAGATCGGCGAGGTGCTCGCCGGCGCCGTGCAGGCCCGTCGCAACGCTGAGGAGATCACACTGTTCAAGTCGCTGGGCATGGCCGTCGAGGATGTCGCCACCGCCCGATGGGTCTATGAGCGAGCGAAGGCGGCCGGCTTGGGCCAGCACATCGAGATGGACTAGCCACGGAGGCGACGGATGATCAATCTCCAGAAGCTGCGGACCGCCCGAGCCTTTGGCGGTAAACTCTGGGTTTTGGTAAAGCCCTTCTGGTTCTCGGAGGAACGCTGGATCGGGCTGGGGCTGCTGGGAGCCGTCGTCGGACTCAGCCTGGGCATTGTCTACATCAACGTGCTCCTGAACAACTGGAACCGGGTCTTCTTCGACGCGCTCCAGAACAAAGATTACCCGACGTTCCGCTCGCAACTGCTCTACTTCACCGTGCTCGCCTTCGCGTTCATCGCGATGGCCGTCTACCGGCTCTACCTGCGCCAGATGCTGGAGATCCGCTGGCGGCGGTGGCTCACGCGCCGATACACTCAGGAGTGGCTGTCCAACCAGGCGTACTACCGGCTGGAACTCAAGGACTACGGCACCGACAACCCCGAGCAGCGCATCC
>JBOGSE010000919.1:0-3509 GCA_050694895.1 bacterium
TCCGGGGGGGGTACCGAGATATGGGCTGGGTCGAGAGCTGCGATCCTGGACCAACTGTGCGATCCGCTATGCGGCCGGCTCGGGGCTGGAACCGCGATCCGCGCCAGCGCGGGGCTTGAGGAGGCCCGCCTTGAGCTTCTCCCGCAGCCGGTAGCTGTCGCCCCTGATGTTGACGGTGATCGAGTGATGGAGGAGCCGGTCGAGGATCGCCGTGGCGATGACCGGATCCCCGAAGACCTCGCCCCACGCCCCGAGGCTCTGATTGCTGGTCAGGATGATGGCGCCGCGTTCGTAGCGGCGCGAGACGAGCTGGAAGAAGAGGTTGGCGCCCTGGCGGTCGATCGGGATGTAGCCGATCTCATCGATGAGGAGGAGCGGGGGCTGCCCCAGGAGTTTGAGCCGCTCATCGAGCCGGTTCTCGGCCAAGGCCTTGCCGAGGGTGGCGATCAGGCCGGTGGCCGTGGTGAACAGGGTGCGGACCCCTTGCTCGCAGGCATTCAGCCCGAGGGCCACCGCCAGATGGGTCTTGCCGACCCCGGGCGGGCCGAGGAGGAGGACATTCTCGCCGCTCTCGATGTACCGGCCCGTGGCGAGCTCCCGGATGACCTTGGGGTCGATGGAGGGCTGGAACTTGAAGTCGAAGCTCTCCAGCGTCTTCTGGAAGGGGAACCGGGCCATGGCGATCCGCATGGCGAGGTGCTTCTGCCGCTTCGCGCCGACCTCGCGCGCAAGGAGCTCGTCGAGGAAGTCCGAGTAGGCCTGCTCCCGTTTGGCCGCCTGCTCCAAGAGCGTCGGGAGCTCCGCCTCGATCTGGTAGAGTCGCAGGCGGTGGCAGTGGGCCCGGAGCCGGTCGAGCTGCGGCGTACTCATCGTGCGCCTCCCGTCTCGACCAGCGCCGCGTAGAGGGCCAGATCCCGGACGACGACCTGACCGAGCGGCCGATAGGCGGGGTCCCACTGCGGCGGCGGGGCCACCCCCCCGGATCGGCCCGGCCGGAGCAGGCCGGCGTAGTGGGCCGGATCCATGACCACGGCGTGCCGCGCGGCTTTGGGATGCTCGGCGATGCGCACGCCGCCGTGGAAGATCTCATAGTGCGTCGGGGTCTCGTGCACCGCGACGGTGGTGCCGACGTAGCGCACCGGGACCGAGTAGCGTGCCGCCGCGATGGCCACCAGGGCATCCGCAGGGACCTGCCGGACCCGGACACGCTCGTACCGGTACGGTCCCCGGAGGCCGAGCGGGGTGAGGGTCTCTCGCGCGAAGCGATCGAGGGGGCGTTCATGCGTCGTGCCGTGCACCCGGAGATCGGCCACCGTGGTGCTCCACTCCTCCAGCCAGGCATTGAGCCCGTCCCAGGAGCCGAAGCGGCGTCCGGCCAGGGCGTTACGCTTGACGGACCTTCACGCCGCTCTCGGTCTTGCCCTTGGTCTGGGCCCGGTAGGGCCGACAGGCCCGCGGCGTGAAGCCATAGGAGCGGGCGAAGTCCTCAAAGACCGGGTGCCAGAGGGTCCGCCCTTCGGGGCGCCCGAGCACCAGGGTGTGGGGATTATCGTAGAGGCACTCGAGCGGGACGCCGCCGAAGTGGCGAAACGCGCCCTCGTGCCCGGCGATCAGGCTCCCCAGCCGCTCGTTCGGATAGGCGCGGACCCACAGCCGGCGCGAGTAGCCCAGGGTAAAGACGAAGAGGTGGGTGACGTCCCAGGCGTCGCCGATCCACACCCGGAGCTGGCCGAAATCGACCTGGGCCTGCTGCCCGGGGGCTGTCTCGAAGCGCACCGTGGCCACCGCAGCCCACTGCCGCGCCGCGCGGAACGGCTGGACATAGCGCTGGACCTGGAGGTAACCGGCCTGGAAGCCCAGCGCCCGCAGCTCCCGATGCAACACCATGCAATTCCACCCCACCTCGGGCCCCCGACGCGCGACGAAGTCCACGAAGGGATCGATCTGTCGGCGCCGCCGCCGGGTCTGCCGCCGCCACGCACCCCGCTGCCGCCACCGCTTGACCGTCCTCCGGTCGATCCCCAGGTCGCGGGCGATGCGCTTGACGCTCTCACCCCGCTCCAGCCGCGCCAGCAGCTCCTGCACGACGTCCTCTCGCAGCATCGTCTCCTCCGTCGAGGGATGGACCCTCGACGGCGAGACTACGTGCCTCCCTTCCGTTTCCATACTTCTCCTCCTCGTTAGGAGGAGGGGGGACTTTTACGCGAGAACTGGGGTGACTTTTACACGATGGATGACAAGGCCGACTGCCTCAGCGGCCTGTTTCGAAAACGCAAGCGCCTGCCCGAGCTCTGCGAGGCCTTCCGGCGCTTGCGCCGCTGCTATCCGCGGAAGCGGCTCTTCGTGATCTTGGACAACTTGCGCAACACCCACGATCATCCCCGCTTCCTCGCCCTCCTGCGGCAGCTGCGGATCCACCCGGTGCCGACCCCGACCGGGGCCTCGTGGCTCAACCTGATCGAGGCCCAGTTCGGCGTCCTCAAGCGATTCACTCTGGCGAATACCGACGACCCCACGCACGCGGTGCGGCGCCGACGCGTGTACCGGTATCTCCGGTACCGGCATCGCAAACTGGATGTGCTCTGGCATCCCTTGAACCGAATGCGTTCAATTAGGCCCGTTAAGTTGGAACGGCACTAGAGGCGAGGGGAGAGTGATTTCTCACTAGATGGAGAGCAGATCGAGACGATCACTTCGGCCCGATTTGGGCGGGGACGCATACCGCAGCCGTATCCGCCACGCCCGGTAACGGCCTTTATGCTGTCTATACTCCGGCTCGCGTGATTACATTGCGCATGCGCCGGGCTCAGTGGCGCGGCGGACACCCAAGACACGAACGCCCGGGTCAGCTTCGACCCGGGCGTTCGCTTTATTTATCCCGGCAACGACCTACTCTCCCACCCAGTTGCCCAGGCAGTACCATCGGCGCTGGAGGGCTTAACTTCCGTGTTCGGGATGGGAACGGGTGTTTCCCCTCCGCCATGGTCACCGGGAACGGGACCACGCGAATAGCGTTGGCGACCAGGACCGACCTCCCGAGGGAAAAATGGGGTCAAGCCGCACGACCGATTAGTACCGCTCAGCTGAGCCCATTCCTGGGCGTACACTTGCGGCCTATCAACCCGGTCATCTTCCGGGGGTCTTCAGGTGGCTTGCGCCACGGGAGACCTCATCTTGAGGTGGGCTTCACGCTTAGATGCTTTCAGCGTTTATCCCTGCCGAACATAGCTACCCGGCGGTGCCCCTGGCGGGACAGCCGGAACACTAGAGGTTCGTCCACCCCGGTCCTCTCGTACTAAGGGCAGCTCCTCTCAAGTCTCCTGCGCCCACGGCAGATAGGGACCGAACTGTCTCACGACGTTCTAAACCCAGCTCGCGTACCGCTTTAATGGGCGAACAGCCCAACCCTTGGGACCTGCTTCAGCCCCAGGATGCGATGAGCCGACATCGAGGTGCCAAACCTTCCCGTCGATATGGACTCTTGGGGAAGATGAGCCTGTTATCCCCGG
>JBOGSE010000920.1:0-5228 GCA_050694895.1 bacterium
CGCGTTAGAGGGCGGCGCGCTGTGGACCCGGGCGAAGACGACGGCGCCCATCGAGATCAGGATCACCAGGACGATGGCGGGGACGATCGTGTACGTCAGTTCGAGGGTGCGGTGCTCATGCCAGTGGGCAGCTCCCTCGGTCCCGCGCGCCGCGAAGCGCCAGATGAGCCAGGCGAGCAGCACGTGCACGCCCAGGTAGACGAGCCCAGTGACGGCCAGGGTGATGTTGAAGAGGCGGTCGACAGCCAGGCCATGAACCGAGGCGACGGGCGGGAGCCACCACCGGCTCATCGAGTACAGCGTGAGCCCGCCCCCGCCCAGGATGACCAGGACGATGATCAGCAGCGCGTACAGCCGTCCGGTCCGGGGCTCGTCGGGAGCCTGCGTCATGCGGAGCGGACCTCTGGCCGGTAAGATATCCAGCGCATCGTGTGCAGGAGTGATTTGCCATGGCGAGGGCGGAGTCCTCCGCCACGTGTCATCCCGTTGAGGATGACAGGGAAACAGGTGTACACTGAAGCGCACGCGACGCCGCGTGCGTGGCGTGCGGAGGTCCCCGGTGCAGGCGATCCAGGTGCTGAAATCGTTCTTCGCGCAGCAGCGCGAGGTCGCGGCCGCGTATCTGTACGGCCGGTACCCCGCCGGCCCGAGTTTTGCCGACACCGACATCGAGCTCTCGCTGCTCTTCGCAGAAAACGCCGGTGAGGATGAGATCCGAGACTATCTGGAAGGGATCTCGGGCGTCAATCCCCTGGGAGGTGAGCCGGGCATTCTGATGCCGTCCGCCCTCAACACCCACGTGCTTCCCGTCATCTACGAGGTCGTCACGGGAGGCACACTGCTGGTCGACAACGACGCGCGGACCCGCGAGGCGTTCGTCGCGCAGGCGAACGCCCGCATGGCGGCCGAGCGGAACGCCCTGATGGAGGAAGCGAAGGAGTCGATCATGCAGGCCAGGTCGCTGGGGTTGGCCGTGACGCCTGCCAGCGGGTACATGGTCCCGCAGCCACCCAAATATCTGGATCCGATCCGGATCGGCTGGCGGCTGGGCCGGGTCATCGCCTCCGCCGCGGTGCTGGAGGCCACGACACGGGATCCCGAGGCCACCGCGCGCGACCCGGAGCGGCTCGGTCAGGCCATCGGCTGGTTCAGCAACGCGGCCGGCGCCGCCACCGGCATCGCCAAGGCTATGCTGAACATGTTTGAGATGGAGCGGCCCCCGCGCCGGTGGCAGGTTTTCCTGCCGATTGCCGATGCCGGCCTGATCACAATGGATCTCGCGCTGCACCTGGGCGCGCTGGTGGAGATGCGCTGGCAGCTTCTGACCACCGGCGGCATGGTGTCCGCCGACCGTCTCCTGGTCAGCGTGCGGGCCGGCGTCCCGCATCTGATTGCCTTTGCGCGTCAGGCGGCCTGGTACTGCGACATGCCGGGCGGGCGCGGAGACGCCAAAGTCCACTGACGCCCAAGGAACAGCCACGGGGGGCCGCGAACAACAGGGACGTCCAATCGGTGCGTGAGGGAAGCGATGACCGAACCGCTGCGCGTCGAGATTCATCCGACGCCCAACGTAAACGCCTTGAAGTTCGTCCTCAATCGGCGGCTGACCGAGGGCCGGAGCCAAACGTTTCGGTCGCACGAGGATGCGGCCGACCACCCGCTCGCCTCGGGGCTGTTCGCAATTCCAGGAGTCGTGCAGGTGTTCTTTCTCAATGACTTCGTGACCGTGACGCGCGACCCGGCCAAGGCCTGGGAGGAGATCGCCGGCCCCGCCGAAGCCGCGATCAGGGAACACTTCGGCACATGACACTTATGGAGGGAAGGATATGAACCAGAAACCATTTGAGGTCGCAGGGGAATGCGCGATGCCGGGGCTGCCGAGCGGCGGGGACATCGAGCGGGTCGGCGAGCGCCTCGAGCAGGCGCGTCGGCGCTCTCCTCAGGTAGTCCGGATGGCGGTCCAGGGTCCCGCCGCCTTCAAGGACAGAGCGTATGTCCTGGAAGGACGCTTCGTCGTATGGGCCGACGATGGTGAGCGCGCGGTCACAGCGATCGGGAGTCTGCTGGACGGGGCGAAGATCCCCTACCGGAGCCTGCACCTCTCAGGCCGCGCGTTGACCGATGCCGACGCGCCCCGGCCAAAGGGCGCAGCGGCCCGGGGCGCTCCACCATCACCCGCAAAGGGTGGGAGGAAAGCGCGGGCGCCAGGGCGGGCAGCATCCGGAGCCGTTAGGGCGAAGAAATCCCCGCCGCGCAGGCAGGCCGCCGCAAGGGGAAGGCAAAAGCGGACCCGCCCGCGCGGGAGACGCTAGGACGCGCTTTACGCTTCGGCGTCGACCCAGGCGGGATTTTCCAGCAGCCGTTTGAGGTCGGCGAGAAACGTGGCGGCTTCGGCGCCGTCGGTCACGCGGTGATCCGCCGATAGCGTCACCTGCATGATCGTGGCCACGGCGACGGCGCCATCCTTCACCACGGGCGTCGGCTTGGCCGCTCCGACCGCGAGAATCGCACTCTGCGGCGGGTTGATAATCGCCACGAACGAATCCACCCCAAGCATTCCCAGGTTGCTGATGGTGAACGTCCCGCCCGTGAGATCCTCGGGCTTGAGGTGACCGCCACGGGCGCGCTCGGCGAGCGCCTTTGATTCCTGCGCGATCTGTGAGAGCGGCTTGCTGTCGCAGCCGTACAGGGTCGGGGCGATCAGCCCGTCGGGGAGGGCCACCGCCGTGCTGATGTTGATCGCGGCCGACTGCCGGATCGCCTGCCCCACAAACGATGCGTTGAGGTTGGGATGCTTCGTCAGTGCCAGCGCCGTGGCCTTGATCACCAGATCGTTGACCGAGACCTTGCGCTCATCGGGAAGCTGCTCGTTGATCCGGCGGCGCGCCGCCAGCGCCGCGTCCATTGCGATGCCGACGGTGAGGTAGATGTGCGGCGCCTGCTGTTTGCTCTCGGTCATGCGGCGCGCGATCGTCGCGCGCATCCGCGTGAGCGGCACGTCTCGTGTGCCGGGAGGTGCCGCGGCCGGTGCCCCATCCGCTGCGGGCTGCGCCGCGGGTACGCCGGCGGGTGCGCCCGGGGCCGCCCCGATCGCGGCCTCGACGTCCTCTTTGGTGATGCGGCCCTCCGGTCCCGTCCCCTTGATCGATGCCAGCGGGATGCCGTGCTGTTCGGCCAGGCGGCGCGCCAGCGGCGAGACTCGAATCTCCCCTGTCGCGGTGCCGCTCGGCGCACCCGGTGTGCGCGCGGGTCCCCCAGCCGGCACCGCCGGCCGCGCGGGCGTCGCCTGAGCGGGTGCGGGTGCGGGGCGGCGGGCCGGCTTCTGGTCCACCTGCTCGCCGGGACGGGCGATGAACCCAATAGGCTCGCCGACCAGCGCAACCCCGCCGGCGTCGACCAGGACCTGGGCAAGCGTGCCGTCCCACTCGGCCTCAAGGTCCACGTTGACCTTGTCGGTTTCGATCTCGGCGACCGCCTCGCCCTTGCGGACCGTCTCGCCCTGCTGTTTGATCCACCGAAGGACCTTGCCCTCGGTCATCGCATCGCCCATCTTTGGCATGATGACTTCAGGCATTGCGCTCCTCACGGTAGAGCGTGCGGCGCACCGCCCGAACGATGTCCTCTTCCCGCGGCAGTGCCAGGACCTCGAGGTTTCGAGCGTACGGCATGGGGACGTCGGCGCCCGTCACGCGTTCGACCGGCGCGTCGAGCGAATCAAAGGCGCCCTCGACGATCGTGGCTGCGAGTTCGGCGGCGGCTCCGTAGGGCCGCCACTGCTCCTGCACGACCACCGCGCGATGTGTGCGCCTCACCGAGTCGATCAGCGTCTGACGGTCGAGTGGCCGAAACGATCTGAGGTTGATCACCTCGACATCGATGTCCTCTTCGGCGAGGCGGTCGGCCGCCGCCAGCGACACCGACAGCATGCGGCTGTAGGCCACCATCGTAACATCCTGGCCCGGGCGCACGATCTCCGCTTTGCCAAAGGGGATGGCAAAGTCGCCTTCGGGCACCTCGCCCTTGGATCCATACAGCGCGGCATGCTCGAGAAAGATGACGGGGTCCTTCCCTCTGATCGCCGTCCGCAGCAGGCCCTTGGCATCAGCGGGAGTGGCGGGCGCGACAACGTACAACCCCGGGAAGTGCGCATACGTGGCTTCCAGGCTCTGCGAGTGCTGCGCCGAGAGCTGCACCCCGGCGCCGTTTGGCCCGCGGATGACCACCGGCACATCGACCTGTCCGCCAGAGAAGTACCGCACCTTGGCGGCATTGTTCACGATCTGATCGAACGCAAGCAGCGAAAAATTCCAGGTCATCATCTCGACGACCGGCCGGAGGCCGAGCATCGCCATGCCGATGGCCGCCCCGACGAACCCGAGTTCGGAGATGGGAGTGTCCACGACACGCCGCGGGCCGTATCGTGCCAGAAGGTCGGCCGTGATGCGAAAGGTCCCCTGATAGACGCCGATGTCTTCCCCTACGAGGATGACCGATGGATCGCGGTCCATTTCCTCGATGAGCGTGGATCGGATCGCGTCGCGGTAGGAGAGCTCCGGCACGTCTAGCGGCCCCCGCCGTAGATGTCCTTGGCGAGATCCTCGGGCGGGGGCGACGGGCTCCCCTCGGCGAACTGGACCGCTTCCGCGGCCACCCGGTCGGCCTCTTCCTGGATCGCCGCCACGCGCGCCTCATCGAGCAGCCCGGCATCGCGGAGATACCGCTCGAGGATTTTGATCGGGTCGCGCCGCTGCGCGGTTTCCACGTCGTCTTTGGACCGGTACGGCTGAAAGAGGTCCGCGGCGCCGTGCCCCGCAAACCGATAGGTGGTTGCTTCCAGCGCATACGGGCGCCCCGAGGCGCGCACCTCCCCAAACACGCGCGCGGCGGCGCGCCGGACGGTCAGAAAATTCATCCCATCGATGCGCTCGTTGGGAATCGCATACGCGGAGAAGCGAGAGGCAAGATCGGTGACCGCCGACGATCGCGCGACGGACGTGCCCATGGCAAACTCGTTGTTCTCGACGACGAAGACGATCGGGCACATCCCCTGGGCCCCCCATAGGCCCGCCATGTTCGCGGGCTCATGAAACGAGCCGCTGTTCATCGCCCCGTCACCCAGGAAACACAGGCAGAGGCGCTCGCCGCCGTGGTAATGCAACGCATAGGCCGCCCCGACCGCCAGCGGGATGTGCCCGCCGACGATGCCGTAGCCCCCATAAAATCCGCGA
>JBOGSE010000921.1:0-1072 GCA_050694895.1 bacterium
AGCACACCGTCGGTGCCCGCGCGGACCGCCGTGAGGTACGCGTTCATCCCCCGAGATTCGCGCGCGTAGGTGAGGTGGCTGTTCGACACATACAGGATACCGTCGCGCTCCACCGCCCACATGATGCCCTGAGGACCCGCGCGGCCCTTCGGATCGATCCAGGGAGGATTCACATAGTGGGCAAAATCGTACGCGTAGCGGTACGTGTGTCGCTCCGCATCCGCGGCAATAAGATACCGCGCGCCGGTCGGGTCGGTTCCATAAACAAGGAGCACGGTTCCCGACTGGCGGATCGCTTTGAGTAGGGGATTGCCTCTGTACCGTTGCGGGATCCCGGCGGGGACGGTCCCGGGCCTCTGCATCGCAGCGTTCGGGATCTCGTATTCAGGCAAGGACAGTCCGTTGTTGCGAAACCAGTCTTCCGTGTCGATGATCCGGTTGCGCTTCGCGGACAGCTGGACCAGGAGGGTCCGAGCCGCGCCACCCGCCGTGCTGCCCGGCGCCGGCGTGGCGCGCACGCCGCGCAGGGTCGGCGCGGGTAGCACGATCACAGTCACGTCGTCGATGGAAGGCTGTCCGATCGCCGTCGGCGGGACGGCCACGAGCCACATGCCGATCAGCATCAGGATCACTGTGCGTTCGAGCACGCCATCACCTCCGGCCGACCGGGTATCTCACAACGGTCAGCGGTTCGATACGAGGGTCCAGCCGGCCGGCATCTGTACGAGCACATCCGGACGGAAACGCTGTTGAAGACGCCCCAGCGAATCAGAGGACACCAGAGCGAACACCGGGCTTTTCGTCCACGCCCGCAGCAGCGAGGCCTCATCGGTGATCGTCAGGGGCACCTCAACATAATAGAGCATGTATTGGGCTTCCCCGTTGAGCGTCCCCACAAGCAGCACACGGTCTCCCGGACGGTGGAGCCGTTGAATCGTGGTGGCCACCCGCCGCCACGGCCAGATCGACTCCCAGCTCTGCATGATCTTCCACTCGAGCAGCCCGTACGCCGCGATCGTCCCCGCGGACAGCACGGCAACGGCGAGGCGCCTGCGGTCTGTGAGTCCCACGA
>JBOGSE010000922.1:0-1366 GCA_050694895.1 bacterium
GCGGGACGCCCATCCGCTGCAGAATCAGTTCAGTCGTGGCTCCGGGGCCGCACCCGAGATCGACCACGTCGCTGCCGGGTTTGATCCCCGCGTGCCCGACCAGCCAGGCATTGACGTCTCTGAAGAACGGATGCGCGGCGAATTTGGCAAACGAAAAGCGCGACTCGTCGGCTCCGTCCTGATCTGCAGGCACAAGTACTCCCACCCTGACTACCTCCTGGGGGTTCACATTCGGAATATACCGTACGCTTCGGTGTATACCCTCCCGGGGTCGCTTTGGGCCGGTCGGCATGGTAGCCATTATACGCCGCTATCGATGCTTGATCGAGGTCACTTTGGGCTGAAGAAAGTTCAGCAGGTAGTCGGGGCCTCCGACCTTGGCGTCGGTACCGCTCATGTTGAAGCCGCCAAACGGGTGCACGCCGACCAGCGCCCCTGTGGACTTGCGGTTGAGGTAGAGGTTGCCGACGTGGAACTCCCGCCGCGCACGGGCCAGGTGATCCGGCGTCCGCGAGAAGACCGCGCCGGTCAACCCGAACTCGGTGCCGTTGGCGATCGCAAGCGCGTGATCGAAGTCCGCCGCCTTGATGACCGCGACGACGGGGCCGAAGATCTCCTCCTGTGCGATGCGCGCCTTTGGATCCACGTCGGCAAACACGGTGGGCTGGATGTAATGCCCGTCGCCGTCTCCGGGCTCGCCGCCGGCGGCCAGACGGCCTTCACGCTTGCCGATCGCGATGTACTCCATGATTGTGTCTTTGGCGCGCGCGTTGATGACGGGGCCGGCAGGAAAGTTGTCCTTGGCCGGCCCGACCTTGAGGTCGCGGACCTTCGTGACGAAGGCATCGAGGACATCACGGTAGCGGCGCTCGTGCACGACCAGCCGCGACCCGGCGGAGCATTTCTGACCTTGAAACCCATACCCGGACGCGACCGCGGCGGCGACCGCGTCATCGAGATCGGCGCTCTCATCCACGATCACGGCGTTCTTCCCACCCATCTCGGCGATGACGCGCTTGAGCCAGATCTGGCCGGGCCGCCCCTGCGCGGCCTGACCGTAGATGCGGATGCCAACTTCCTTCGAGCCGGTGAATGCGACCATCCGCACGCGGGGATGTGCCACCAGCGGGTCGCCTGCGTCGCCGCCCGACCCGGTGACGATGTTGAGGACGCCCGGCGGAAGGCCGGCCGCTTCAAAGACTTCATGCAGGACATACGCGTTGGCAGGCGAGTCGCTGCTGGGCTTCAACACCACCGTGTTGCCCGCGGCGATGGCGCCCGTCGCCATGCCGGCCGGGATCGCCAGCGGGAAGTTCCACGGCGGAATGACCGCCACCACGCCGATCGGAAGGTAGACGTACTCCGT
>JBOGSE010000923.1:0-1204 GCA_050694895.1 bacterium
ACGACGCCCATGATGTCGGCACTCGGCCCACGGCTGCGCGCGTCCGCGTACCAACGCGCGACCGGATCGCGCAGTGCCGATGAGAACCAGTACATCAGGCTGCCAAGCTCGACGCGGCTGTGCTGCCCGTCGCCAAAGGGAGCCAGGCGGTGATACGGCGGCGCCGCGTAGAGGGCGTACAGCGGCGTGTTCGCAAAGAACGGCTTCCCCATCAGGTCGGCGCCCGTGGCCACCCGCAGCGCGACGGCGAAATGCAGCATGAAGTTCATGTAGGCGCCCCAATACGATGGCCCCTCGGCCCACCCGCCGTCGTCGCCGCCCCACGCAGGAAACGTTGTCCAGTAGGCGGTCGCGACATAGTCGAGCCAGCCGCGCGCCTCGGGCCATTCGTGGATAAACGCCAGGGCGGCCTCGCCGAGAAAGCCGACGATGCGCCCCGCATGACTTTCGTACGGACTGCTCTCAAATGGCCGCCGGCGCAGGGCCTGGTGCATCTGCTCCGCGCGAATGCGCATGACGCGCTCGATCGCCTCTCGCTCATCGGGGGTGAAGCGACCGTAGATCCAGTCGTAGGCGCGCACGCCGCGCATCATCATCCACATCGCCGGCTCGTCGTTGTGGGCGTGTTCGGTTGGACCCAGCGGATCCCACGCGAAGAAATGGCGCAGGCGGCGTTTGGCTTCGTCCGCGAATCGGATCTCGCCCGTCAGCAGGTACGCCAGCGCGGTGCGCTCCATGGCGTCCATGGGCGGACGCGTGGCGCGGATGATCTCGGCGAACACGCGGCCGCGCTCGGGTTCCGTGCGCGGAAGGTAGTCGGGCTCAGGCGGCAGCGGTCCCCCAAGGTCGCGCTCGGCGGCACGGACGATCGCCGCGGTCAGGCTGCGGAGATCGCCCTGCTGGGCGCGGGTGCGATACGCGGCCAGCTCTTCGGCGCGGATGAAAAGACGCGGCCGTCCGCGCGGGACGCGCGCGGCCATGGCCTCGACGCCCGGATACGGCCAATGCCGCGCGTCGGGTGCCACGGTAAATGCGCGGACGCGGCTCCAGGTGACCGCCCCATCGGAGGACTCGACGCCGTACCGCCAGGACCACTGTCCGGCGGGCAGGGGCTCGCGCAACGCGTGGGAGGCCATCGTGATGCCCCGCATCGTGCGGCCGCCGGGACCCGCGGGATCGGCCGCAGGTCCGACCTGGAGCGAAT
>JBOGSE010000924.1:0-1522 GCA_050694895.1 bacterium
GGCGTTGATATGACTGCCGATGTCAAGCCTTGCGCGTTTGGCGTCGGGCGGCCCGGGGCCGCTGCGTGAAGGAGTGACGTGCTCATACGACACCGACCCGTGGAAGAGACGGAGCCAGTAACCTCGACGGTTGATCATGCTGATATTCGTGGGTTGGGTACCACCTTGCTTGTGTCCGTCAGGTGCCTGCCTCGGTCTAGACACGAGGATCTGTTGTCGCAGCCTCATAACGCTCACGAGGGTTGCACCATCACCGGGGCTGCGTCTCCTCCGCGGGTCGGGCGTCGCTCTCATCGTCGCTGCCGATCGCCGGATCGCGCGTTACGCCACGAGGGGTTGCTCTTTGGCGATCGCCCACATGAACCCAACGAGCTCGCGCGCGATGGCGGCGGCAATCGTGTTCGGGTGCTTGCCCCGCGCCAGCATCTTGCGGTAGCGCCCACACAGGCGCACCTGCGCGCGCCAGGCGATGTCGCAAATGGCTTTCGGTAGTTGTTGCTGACGGGCCTGGATCTGCTCCGACACCTTGGCCCGATGGCGATACGCCTTGGCCGCCTCGACCAGGATCCGCCGCGCATGGCCGTTGCCGGCCTTCGTGATGCCGCCGAGGCGGCGCCGGTTGGCGCTGGTGTACTCACTCGGCGTGAGGCCAAGATACTTCATGAGCTCCGGCGGGCGGTCGAAGCGGGTGAGATCGCCCAGCTCGGCGACGGTGGTGATGGCCACGGTGAATGGCACGCCGCGCAGGGCTGGCAAGGCTTCGACGACCGGGGACATCCGCCACGTCGTGGCCTGCTCGAGGAGCGCGGCCTCCAAGCGCCGCAGCAGCTCGGTGCGCTCGGTGACGGTGCGGACGGACTCCTGGAACACGATCTGCTGGGCCGGCGTGGGGAAGACGAAGCGGGCCAGCCAGCGCCGATGCTCATCGCCCCAGTGGGCGCGCCCCGTGTACCGAATGTCGTGGCGGAGCAGCAGCGCCTTGAGGCGGTAGCGAGCGTCGTTGAGATCCCCGAGCGCGGCTTCGCGGGCGCGCGCGAGATCGCGGATGGCCTCGTCGGCCACCTGGGGGACGTAAACGGGGGTCAGATCCCCGGAGCGGGCGAGGCGGGCCAGCGTCAGGGCGTCGCGCTTGTCGGTCTTGACGCGGTCGCCCGGCTTGCGCGGGATCAGCGACGGGGCGACGACCAGGCACGCCAGCCCCTTCTGGGTAAGGTAGCGGTACAGCCAATAGCCGCAGGGCCCGGCCTCGTAGACGAACACGAGCCGCGCCCCCTTGCTCTGGAGCTTGCGGACCAGGGCGTCGATGTCGCACTGGCGGGTCCCGATCGCGCCGACGTGCACCGGGTCGCCGCCGTCGGCGCTCGCGTACGCGACGACGATGGAATCCTTGTGGACGTCGAGCCCGACATGCAGTGTGCTACCGTTCTTCATAGGCTGACCTCCGATCTCATGGTGAATGCCCGCATGCATTCTGCGGCTCTGACCTCTCCGAGGCCAACCCGCGTAGTGAGACGGAGGTCAG
>JBOGSE010000925.1:0-4089 GCA_050694895.1 bacterium
GAACGAGGAGAAGGCGGTGACCAGGTTGGGATCGAGCCCCACGACCTCCTGGTCCACGCCGATCGTAAACGTCACCCCGGCCGGGCCGGCCCGCACGGGCAGAGCGGGCAGAACCAGCGCGATCACCACCACAGTCAACCACCAGCGTCCTCTCACTGCTCTCTCCTCCTTTGATTGAGAATCGGCCCCCGGGTCTTGCGGTAGAGTCGCTCGGTGATCCCCTTCACGACGTAGTCCGGGAGCGCTCCCGCCTTCATGTATCCCAGCCTGCTGTAGAACGCCTGCGCCCTCACGTTGAAGTCCGACACCAGCAGATAGACGTTCGGTCCCCATCTGAAGATCCGGTCCTCAGCGTACCGCATCAAGCGCTCGCCGACGCCGCGGCCCCGCGCCTTCGGCGCGACAGCGATCCAGCGTACGTACCCGCTGTGGTGAAATGTCCCGTCCAGACGGAACCAGATGAAGCCGACAACCCGCCCCGCCTGCCGCGCGACGGAGACCTCGCCGGTGACCCGCGCGACCCACCCGCGGCTCCGGCCGGCTACCAGCGTCCGCTGGAAGACCCGCCTGGCGAGCGCCCGCGTCATGCCGTATCGCTGCCACAGCGGATCCCCTCCGACGATCTCCGCGCATGCCTCGATGTCCGCAGCCCGCAGGGGGCTGATCACCACCCGTGCCGCCTTTAGGCTCTTCTTCACCGCCTCGGACCCCCCTTCCGCCGGCCCGTCCCCGCCAGTTTCCCCTCCGAGCCGACCGGGTCTGCCGGGTCTACGGATGTCTAGACTGAAGGGGACTCGGGCACAACCTAACTGACGTAGTACGCCCAAAACTCCATATCGAGTCTGGAGACCCGAAAGGGCACCCCGTCCGCGAGGACGGTCCGCAAAGCCACGGGGCTGACAATTCCAGTCAGCCGGGCTGCCGAAGGTGAATGTCGGGCTTCGCGTGCCCTCCGGTTCTCCTCTGGGAAGCCGGGATGATTGCTGCACCGCGGGGCGCGGGGAAAGTCAGGCACGCCGGACCTGACGCGGGGTTCACGTTCGTCGAACTCCTGGTCGCCCTTACTCTGTTGGCCACGGTCTCCATTTTCATCCTCCAGGCGTTCATCGCGAGCATGACCCACACGGGGCGTTCCAACGAGCGGGCTGCCGCGACGACCATTGGCATGCAGGTCATGGAACAGATCCGCGCGAGCATCAATCCATACACCATGGTGGGGTTCGTCAGCCTGGCCCGAACAGCCTTGCCCCTGCCGGCACCATACAGCGGCGTCACGAACCCGACCCCCCACCCCTTCGAGGTGGCCGTCAACGTCGCCCTCAATCCCGACCTCACGTTGACGACCGCGTCAGTGCAAATCTTTCGACCGGCCGACGTCACGCCGTTTATCGAGCTCACGACGGTCCTCGATGACCAGTAATGGCGTGGTTCGATCGCCCGCCGCAGGGCTGCGCGACGCGCGCGGCGTCACCCTGCTCGAACTGCTCGTGGCCCTCTCGCTGTTTGCACTCGTGATCGGAAGCATCTTTGCCTTCGTCGGAACTGCCGGCCGATCGGCTCGGGTCGCCAACGATTTCCTGCAGGCGCAGCCGCAGGTACGGGCGGCCCTCGATACCGCCGTTGACGAGATCCGCTGGGCGCAATCGGTCACGTGCGCCAGCGCCACCTCGGTCACACTCTTGATACCGCAGAACACGCCGTTCTCCGCCGCGAGCTCGTACCTCGTCACCTTCGCGTACGACGCGGCCGCGGACACCGTCACGCGGAGGGAGAACGCCACCGGTGCAGGGTGCCCACCGGGAGGCACGGGGGAACCAATCGCCTTCTCGGTCGTGCGGCCCGATGGCACTGATGGTTTGATCTTCGAATATTTCGACTCCGCCGGTACCTCACTCGGGTCGACTCCGCCAGACGTCACCATCATCGCCCGCGTGCGCATGATTGTGACGACCACCAGGAACCAGGTCAGCCGTACGTTCGCGGGAGACGCAGCACTGCGCGCCCGTTAGGGCTCGGGAGGGAGTTTCATGTGGCGGCACAGGGATGATCAGCGAGGACTGGCGCTCATGTCGGCGCTCATCACGATTTTCATCCTCGCCATCATGAGCGGGCTGGTGCTCTACCTCGCCGGCAAAGAAGTCGGATTGACCACGATGAGGACGCTCGGCGCCCAGAGCATGTACATCGCGGAGGCCGGGGCCGTCAGAGCGCGCTCGTCGTTGATGGCCATGATGAACGCCGACCCGAGCGGCGTCACGACGATCGACCCGTCGCTCGACGGCACGACCATGCAGGGCTGGTATGCCAGTGGGGCCGCGGCCAATCAGAACGCATTCGCAATGTTCGACTACCTCGTCCTCGACGGGATGCGCTACACGCTGGGCTCGACCGCGGCCACGGGCTCGGTGACGTTCTACGTCAACTGGAGCCTGGCTCAACCCCATCGCAAGCTTCAGGTGGCTGGACCGGCACCCGCCAACCCGCTCGGGGTCGGCACCTACGCTGCTACCGTCGTGATCTCACGACGGCTGGCGCCCCATCCCACGGACCCGCTCGCACCTCAGCGCTACATTCAGGAGCTCGCCCCGGCTGAGGAATACGAGTACTACTACACGTACAACATCACGAGCGATAGCTTGGTCCCCTCTGCGTCTCGCCGCCGCATCATGCTCTCACGCGACTTCAGCCTGCGCGTCCGGAGGCAGAACTTTGCGCGTTACGCGCTCTTCACGCATGTGCACACAACGCCTGCCGGTGGGGCGATCTGGTTCACGAGCCGCACGACCTTCGACGGCCCGGTGCATACCAACGGCCAGTACAGGTTCGCCTTCTTCCCGAGGTACGGGACTCCTGACAGCGGCACTCCCTGCGACCCCACGAGAATCGCCTCGACGTTGCTGACGAGCGTCAGTTCCACCGCCTGGTACAACAACAACGGCAGTCCGGTCCAGCTCGCCGCCAACGAAAACGTCGTGAGCGGCGTGCGCCGTGATGCCCCGGTGCTCCCCGACTGCACGCCAGCGAGCACTGCCGACGACAACGACAACTCGCCTGCCAACTTCACGCGCGGCGTGACCGCAATCCCGATGCCGACCAACCTCTTCGTCCAGCAAGGGGTCGCCGTGGGGCGCAATCCCGCGGATACATCGCCGGTGACGAATCTACAAATCCGCCAGGTCGTGCCCGAGCTGCCGGACACCGCCGACCCGGTACCCAACGGCATCTACGTGCCTGTGGCGGACGGCAACGCCAACGGCGCCTCCGACGCCGGCGAGCCGCTGGCCGGGGGCATCTACATTCAGGGGAACCTGAACAGCCTGACCCTGAGCCTTTCCGGGCCGACGAACAACCTGGCGACCTACACCCTTGTCCAGGGCGGGCAGACGGTCACCGTCACGGTGGACCGGGTCGGGGGGACGACGACGGTGACGAACTCAGCGTGGCCGTCGCCGCAGACCCGAACCTTCACCGGCGTCCCCAAGGGCTGGCAGGGACCCGGGAACGCCAACGCGGCGATCATCTATGTTCAGGGCACTATCCTGTCGCTGAGCGGCACCCTTGAGGAGAAGGAGCAGACGACCATTGCGACCTCCGGCAGGATCGACATCACCGATCACCTCCGGTACGAGGACCCGCCGGTCGTGACCGATTCGAACGATAATCCGCTCAACGTACTCGGTCTGTACTCGGCGGGGAACGACATCAGGATCGCCGCCTCGGCCCCCAACGATCTGGTCATCCACGCGGTCATGATGGCCGGCATCGTGGGCGATGCCGTGAACAGTTCCGTGAATGTGCAGAACTTCAACGCGGGCGCTTCCCGGGGGACGATACGGCTGATCGGCGGCATCATCGAGGAGTACTACGGCGCGTTTGGAACCTTCAATCCGAACACGGGCAACCCATTGACCGGGTTCGGGCGCGATTTCCAATACGACCGCCGCATGAGCCGCGGGTTAACGCCGCCGTACTTCCCCACGACGAACCTGTATGAGGTCGTGCAGGGCAACGAGGCGCTCGCGGGGGTGCGGCCGGTGTGGCGCGAGGGCACGCCGTGAGCCTCCGGCCTGGGGCCGATCGGCGTCGGGT
>JBOGSE010000926.1:0-1761 GCA_050694895.1 bacterium
CAAAGAACATCATCGCCGGGCAGGCCAGCACCGCCGCGACGATCAGCAACGTCCCCAGCGGCACTCCCAACGCCAGGGCGACGGCCCCGCCAGCGAGAGCCCCTCCAAGCCACAGCCACTTGCGATCGACCTTCATGCGCATCCCTCCTGGACGTTCGATTAGAAGAACCGCCAGAGATTCAGGCCGTAGCGGGTGAAGATCCGCTGCGCCCAGATACTGACGTAGAACATCTTGTTGGTCAGCAGCAACGTGCCTACCGCAATCAGTATCAGTCCGCTGACGGCCTCGATCGGACGCGAGAATCTGCGCAGCCAGCGCAGCGCCCTCACCCCCCGCGTGAAGGCCAGCCCCGTCAGGATAAACGGCAATCCCAGCCCGAGCGCATAGACCAGCAGGAGCAGTGCGCCGGTCTTCACCGTGCCCACCGAGCCGGCATAGAGGAGGACCGACGCCAGGATCGGCCCGATGCAGGGCGTCCAGGCGAATGCGAAGGCGCCGCCGAGCAGGACCGTACCCAGGGCCCCACGCGGCCGGCCGCTCACGTCGAAGCGACGCTCCGTGGCGAGCGGCCCTACGCGCAGGACACCCATGAGGTAAAGACCCATGGCGATGATGAAGAGGCCGGAGACTCTGTTGAGGACGAAGCGGTACTCGGCGAGCGCGGCACCGATCGCCGAGGCTGAGGCGCCCAGCGCGACGAAGACCACGGTGAATCCCAGCACAAACAGCAGCGACTGCCCGAGCACCCGGCTGGTCTGGCCCGGCGCGCCCGCCTCCAGTCCTTCCATCGACACACCGGAGACATACGACAGGTACCCGGGGATGAGCGGGATGACGCATGGCGAGAGGAACGACACCGCACCGGCCAGGAACGGAATGACCCAGCTCACCTGTGAGGGGTCGGGAGTCATTTCAATAACGCCTCTATGCGCCTGGCGAGTACCTGCTTGCCGGCATCCCCGAGGAACCCCCCGATGTACTTATCCCGGATGATCCCCTCCCGATCTATGAAGTACGTCGTCGGCAGGTTGGCGATTTTGTACGTTTCGGTGATCTTGCCTGTGCCATCGCGCACCATGGGGTAGGTGATGCCGAACTCCTTCACAAATGCCATGGCATCGTCCCAGGTGTCTTGCACGATATCCACGCCCAAGAAGGTGACGCCCTGAACCTTGTACCGCTGATGGGTTGCCTCAAGATCCTTGGCTTCCGCGCGGCACGGGCCGCACCATGAGGCCCAGAAGTTCATCACGACCGCCTTGCCTCGAAGCTCGTTGAGTTTGAGTTTGCCGCCGGTTTCTCGGAGCAACGGCGCCTCAAAGTCGGGCGCGCGATCGCCCACGCGTATGCCCACGTTTGCGCTGACAGCGTTGCGGCCAGCTACGCCGACCGGTTGAGGGATCGGGAGTGATGCCGTCTGGTCGGCGCCCTTAGGCGCGATGAAATACACGAATGCAACAGTCGCAACTACGAGCCCGGCCAGCGCTAGGGTGAGCCTCAGGGGTGCGCTCGGACTCATTCTGTCCAGGCCTCTGACAAGAACCCGGTGATTACTGCAAGATCATGACAAGGCCCATGAGGAGGAGCAGAATGCCGGTCGCGATCCTGACCCATTGGTACGTCATAGTTACTACCTCCCCCGGCGTTCACGGATCAGCCGTTCAAGGGCCGCGAGTTTCTCGGGATCGACCTCTTCAAGGGCTTCAATGAACTGGGCGACGGCAATATCGCCGAATTCCTGAACGAGGGCCTCGGCAACA
>JBOGSE010000927.1:0-6413 GCA_050694895.1 bacterium
ACGGACTGCCTGTCGAGACACTTCTCCTTTCGCCCATAGTTCGTTGCCCCCCAACGCACTGCCGCATCGACCTACTCCGCGTCTCGTGACGCCTAACAAGAATTAGGCGGAACTGCCTAACACAGCCAACACAGCGATCGCTGCAGCCTAACACCCGCCAGGGTGAGCCTATTGATGTCCCCCATTCCCTCCAGCTTCCTCCTAAGCCGTACCCCTGCCACCCGTTGTGATAGGCAGACCTGCCTAATTCGCCGCGGACCGATCCGCCGACGGCCCCTCCAGCGCGCAGGTCCCCCTTGGCCCCCATTGTCGGGCGCCCGGGATGCCGCCGCAATCCTGCAGGGGCTCTCCCTGGCCGTCGCCCCGTTGGGGCTCGTCCAACATCTGTTCGTAGCTCATACCTTCACATGAACAGGCCGCCGTTGATGGCGAGTTCCGCGCCCGTGATGTAGTCGCCGTCGGCGGAGCAGAGATACACGACGGCGCGGGCCACTTCTTCCACGCGGCCGAAGCGTTTGAGCGGGATCTGGTCGAGCAGCCGTCCTCTCACTTTTTCGGGGATGGTCGCGATCAACTCGGTGTCGATGAACCCGGGAGCGACGGCGTTCACCGTGATGCCCTTGCTCGCGAGTTCTTTGGCGAGCGACTTGGTCAGCGCCGCCACGCCCGCCTTGGAGGCGGCGTAATTTGCCTGTCCGAAGTTGCCGATCTGCCCGATGATCGAGGTGATGTTCACCACGCGGCCGTAGTCGCGCGTGACCATCTGATCGACAAACACCTTGGTGCAGTTGTAGACGCCGTCCAGGTTGATCGCCAGCACCCTCCGCCACGACGCATGATCCATCTTGACGAAGGTTTTGTCCGAGGTGATGCCGGCGTTGTTAACGAGAATGTCCAGATGTCCGAATTCCCTCAGCACATCCTGCGCCATTCGAAAGGTGTCGGGGTAATCGCTGACATCGGCCCTCGCCAGCATGGCCCGCCGTCCCTGCGCCTGGATCTCCTCCACGAGGCTGCGGGCGATCTCCTCGTTGGAGACGTAGTTGACGGCCACGTCGGCTCCCTCTTCCGCCAGCGCGAGCGCGATGGCGCGTCCGATTCCCCGCGAGGCTCCCGTCACCAGCGCCATGCGTCCGGCGAGTTTCATGGCAAGAGGTAAATCCAACGGTGTGCGGTGAATCTCCTCCGTCGGGGCCCCAGGAGCCGGCGCATGGCCATCGTGATCAAGCGATACGCCAATCGCAAACTCTACAACACCCGCACCAGCCGCTACGTCACGCTGGACGATCTCGAAAAGATGATCCGGGCGGGCAAAGAGATCGAGGTCCAGGACACGGCCACGGGAGCAGACGTCACGCCGGTCGTGCTGACACAGGTGATTTTGCGGGAGGAGCGGGGCGGGAGGGCAGCCCTGCCGGCCGCCTTTCTCCACCAGTTCATCAAGCACGGGGCGGCCTGGCAAGACTACATGGCCCGCAGCTTCGATGCCACGCTTGGGGGGATCGTCGCCAGCCAGCGTCAGGCGGATCAGATCTTCCGGGCCTGGGCCGCCCGCGCGGGGCTGGCGCCACCGGAGCCGGCATCGCCGCCGCGGAAGCGACGGACCCGTCGCCGGCGGCGCGGGCGTTGACCGAAACAAGAACTGAAAGGGCCGGGACTTATCCGGCCCTTGCTGCAAGCGTCGTGCCGAACGCCACCGTGCCTAGACGGCCGGCTTCTGAAACTCCTCTAGATCGGCCAGGCGGCGCAGCCAGTAGGCCCGCCCCGCCTTCGCCGTCTCCAGCGCCGAGGCCTGAAACGCGCCGAAGAGTCTGACCCCCTCGGTCGCCGTCGCAGCCGCCAGCGTCACGGTTTCCCCAAGCGCCTTCTGGTTGGCCTCAGCCACGCGGGCCATGGTCTCCACGGCCTTGCCGGTGGACTGCTCGAACCATTCCTGCCGCTCCTTGGTCGTCTCCATACCGTGCCTCCTTGTCGGGCGAATTGTGAATAACGCACTGCGTCATTCCTGTCGCCACCATTATAACGCACTGCGTCATCCCCCTGTCAAGGGGCCAAATCCCTCCTCATGGCTCCTCGCCCAAGGGTGGCGCGAGGGCGTTTGAGTGACACGTCGACCACTGATGAACTCTCTGGATAGGTCTTCCGTACATTCAGAGGAAAGAGGCGCCCGTGTCGATGACGCGGGTGCGCTGTGTGTACTACGCCCGACCGGCGTCAAAGGTTTCACGAGGGAAGGCGTCGTTGTAGCCCGCCACGAATTGGGTAGCATTTCATCGAGGAGCGTCGCGTGAAGCGTCTACTCGTCGCAGGCATCATCCTGGCGGTTCTCGCCGGCGGAGCATGGCTGCACCGTTCGCGGACCGCGGCGACCACCGCAAACGAAGGTCCACGCACCGCCCGAGTGGCGCGGGGCAGCATCACGGTGAGCGTCTCGGCCACCGGCACCCTGCAGCCCTACTCGCAGGTGGACGTGCGCTCGCGCGCCACCGGGACCGTCATCGACGTGCGTGTGCAGGAGGGCGATCGGGTCCAGAAGGGTCAGCTGCTGGTCGTCATCGACGATCCCGACGCACGCGCAGGCTTCCAGACCGCGCAGGCGCAGCTGGCGCAGGCGTATGCGCGCCTCGAGCAGGCACGCAGCCAGCTCGCCTCGACGCGCGGCCAGGGCGCGACGCGCGTGGCCGAGGCCGAAGCCGGAGTGGCGACCGCGAGGGCGCGTCTGGCGCAGGTGGCTTCAGGCTCACGTCCGGAGCAGCTGGATCAGGCTCGCGAGGCGGTCCGTCAGGCCGAGCTCTCCCTCGACCTCGCACGGCAGAATCTCGATCGGCAGCGCAATCTGTTCAATGATGGACTCGTCGCGCGGGCGCAGCTCGACCAGGCGCAAAACCAGTTCGAGGTTGCGCAGGCCCAGCTCCGCGCAGCCCAGGCGCGGCTGCGCGAGGCGCAGGCAGGCAGCCGTCCTGAAGACATCGAGATCGCCCGGGCGCAGGTGCGTCAGGCCGAAGCGGCGCTGGCCCAGGCCAAGGCCGCCCGGCTCCAGGAGCAGGTGCTCGCCGCGGATGTGAAGTCCGCGGAAGCGCAGGTGCGAAACGCCAGCGCGCAGGCGTCTCAGGCGCGCGACCGCCTGGCTGAAACGCAGATCACCGCGCCGATCGCGGGAATCGTCTCCGTCCGGTCGGTGCAGATCGGTCAAACGGTGATCGGGGGTCTGGGCGGGAGCGGCACGCCGGTGATGACGATCGCGGATACGCGTGTCATTCAGGCAAAGGTCAGTGTCGACGAGGCCGACGTCGCGCAGATCAAGGTCGGCATGCCCGTCAGGGTCACGGCCGACGCGCTGCCAAGGCTGACGTTTTCGGGGAAGGTCACGCGCATCGCGCCGCAAGCCGTGGTCGTCCAAAACGTGACCCAGTACGACGTTATGGTCGAGATCCAGAATCCGCAGCAGGCGCTGCGCCTCGGCATGAGCGTTGACGCGGAATTCGTGGTCACCAGCCGACAGAATGTCCTCCTGGTGCCGGCCGAAGCCGTCCGGGGCCAGGACGCCAAAGTGGTCATCCTCATCGAAGGGGAAACGCTGACGCCGGTCGTCGTGGAGGCCGGCGCGACCGACGGCCGTCAGGTTGAGATCGTGCGGGGACTGGAGCCCGGTCAGACCGTCTACCTGGGCCCCTCCCGCCAGTCTTCCGGCGGCAGCGGCCGGCCGCAGCAACAAACCAATCCCTTCATGCCGCAGTTCCCGCGGCGGACGCCGGGACGCTAGGACTCATGCCGCTGATCGCCATGCAGGGGGTCGAAAAGGTCTACCGCATGGACGGCGTGCAGGTGCACGCGCTGCGGGGGATCTCGCTGGCGATCGACCACGGCGAGTTTGTGGCGATCATGGGTCCAAGCGGATCGGGAAAATCGACATGCATGAACATCCTCGGATGCCTGGATCGACCGACCGCCGGGACCTATCTGCTCGACAGTACCGATGTCATGGCCCTCGACGATACCGCGCTGGCGCGTCTGCGCAACCGGCGGCTCGGGTTCGTGTTTCAGTCATTCAATCTACTGCCGCGGACGCCGGCGATCGAGAACGTGGAGCTGCCGATGCTGTACAGCGACACACCGGACCTCCGCCGGCGGGCGCTCGCGGCGCTGGACGCCGTCGGGCTGCAGGCGCGGGCCGGGCACCTGCCCACGCAGTTGTCTGGCGGCGAGCAACAGCGGGTCGCGATCGCGCGGGCGCTGGTGAATTCGCCGTCGATCATCCTCGCGGATGAGCCTACCGGGAATCTCGACTCGACTACCGCCAACGAGATCATGGGACTTCTGGAGCGGCTGTCCCGCCAGGGCATCACGATCGTGCTGGTGACACACGAAGCCGACATCGCCGCGCACGCGCGCCGGCTCGTGCAGTTCAAAGACGGCAAGATCGTGCGCGATGGGTCGATGCGGATGCTGCTCGTCCCGGTCGGTCCTCCGGGGCCTTCGAGCGCCGGGCAGCCGGGAGGGGTCCCGCGATGAACCTCCGGGCCAGCATCAGAATTGCCATGCGGGCCCTGGCCAGCAACCCACTACGCTCGCTGCTGACGATGCTCGGCGTGATCATCGGTGTCGGCGCCGTTGTGGCGATGGTGGCCATCGGCCAGGGCGCACGGGCGAGCGTGACCCAGCAGGTGCAGGCCCTGGGCAGCAACCTGCTGACCGTGTTCGCGGGGACCCTCCAGTTCGGCGGCGTCGCGCGCGGAGAAGCGGTGCGCACATTGACGCTCGAGGATGCCGATGCCATTCGCAAGGAGGTGCCGAAGGTCTTGGGCATCAGCGCCGAGTTCTCCCGGACGGCTCAGGTGACGTTCCGCTCCGAGAACACGAACACCCAGGTGTCCGGCGTGACCCCAGAGTTCCAGACCGTGCGAAACTTCCATCCGGTGGAGGGGCAGTTTTTCACCGGCGAAGACCTGCGCAGCCGCGCCAAGGTCGCCGTGGTCGGCAAGACGGTGGCCACCCGGTTGTTTACGGATACCAGCCCGGTCGGGCAACGCATCAAGATCCGCGGCATCACATTCGAAGTGATCGGTGTGATGGAGGAGAAGGGCGCCACCGGATTCTCCGACCGCGATGACGTCGTCTTTGTGCCGCTGACGACCGCGCAGCGCCGCCTCTTTGGCGTCACGCACGTGCGGACGATCCAGGTGCAGGTGGCGACGGCGGAGGACATGACGGAGGCCCAGGCCGCGCTCACCGACGTCCTGCGTACGCGCCACCGGCTGGGCCCCTCGGAAGACAACGACTTCACCGTTCGGAGCCAGGCGGACATTCTGCAGGCTTTTACCGGTGTGTCGCAGACGATGACCGTCCTGCTCGGTGGCATCGCGGCGGTCTCCCTCATCGTCGGCGGGATCGGCATCATGAACATCATGCTGGTGTCGGTCACCGAGCGCACCCGGGAAATCGGTATCCGCAAGGCCGTCGGCGCACGGCGGCGGGACATCCTGTTGCAGTTTCTCGTGGAGTCGATCGCGCTGAGCGTCACGGGGGGCGTGATCGGGATCGGCGTGGGCATCCTTGGATCACGGCTGATCAGTCATTTTGCCGGGTGGGCGACGCTGTTGTCGGTGCAGGCCATTGTGATGGCGTTCTCGTTCGCGGTCGCGGTCGGTGTGTTCTTCGGCCTCTACCCCGCCCGCCGCGCGGCCAGCCTCGATCCGATTGAGGCCCTGCGCCACGAATAACCGGAGGAGCATCACCATGCGCAAACGCTGGATCTGGATCGCGGTGGCTGCCGCGGCCATCGTGCTGGCGGGTGGAGGACTCTATCTCACGCGGGGCAGGCCGACCGCCCGGCCGGAGCGGCAGCGGGACCCGGGGCTTGCGATCGTACTCTCGATCCGCACGCTGGAGCGCACGCCCGAGACACGGCTGAGCAAGGAGCAGATCGTGAAGATCCTGCCGTTCCTCAGGGCCCTGAAAGACGTCCCGCCGTCCGATGGTGAAGCGGCCGCGGTCATTGCCCGGGCAATCCGCGAGGTGTTCACCCCCGAGCAGCAGGCCGCGCTGGAAGAGGCCCGCAGACGCTTTCAAGAGCGGGTCCGGGCAGGTGGCGGTCCGCCGGGCGCCGGCTTCGGCGGAGGGGATGGCGAGGGTGGAGGGCTGGGGGCCGGAAGGGGCGGCGGCCTCGGTGGAGGCCAGGGCCCGATCAGCGACGAGCAGCGCGCCCAGTTTCGCACACGCGCGTTCGAGCGGATGATCCGGTCCCTGGAACGGCGAAGTAACTAGCCACATCCCCACGACGGTCAGGAGGGTTTGCATGCGCATCCTTGCGCTCACCGCGGCCGTATTGTTGGCCGGAACGCTGGTTCGCCCGACGGTGGCGCTTGCTCAGGCGCCGCCGCTGACGCTGGCGCAACTGATCACGACGGCCGAGC
>JBOGSE010000928.1:0-1121 GCA_050694895.1 bacterium
GCCTCATCCACGAGCGCACGCGCCTGGGGATCGTCAGCGCACTCGCCGTCAACCCGTCGCTGAGCTTCACAGATCTCAAGAGGCTGCTGGCGACGACCGACGGAAATCTGAGCGTCCACGCGCGCAAACTCGAGGAGGCCCGGTATGTCACGTGCACGAAGTCGTTTGCCGGTCGGGTGCCGCGCACCGTGTATCGCCTCACTGCGCAGGGGCGCGAGGCGCTGGAGCGGTACCTGAATCACATGGAAGCGTTGATTCGAGCGACCCGCCCGTCGTAGGGGCGCTCTTTTTTTTGGGCAGAGACTTTGAATTTGAGAGTATTTGAATGAGTGAAGAAGCTGACCGCCCCGACGATTCATATCAACGCGGCGCGCCTCAGGTCTGGCCGCGGGCTCGATATCGGGTACGCGACGTCCCTCAGCGCGGATGCGCTCCCGGCGCTCCTCGAGGCCGCATACGCGTTGTCTGGGGGAGGTCGGTGTCTTGTCGCGTCGCGGATTGTGGACAGGTGGGGGCATCTTCGCGAGCGTGATTGGCGCACATGGAACTGGTCTCGCGAGCGGGCGCGTCGGGCGTTCCTTGAGCATGAGACGATGTTGCGGACGATGCAGTGTCGATAGGCCGCCCACACGTCACACCGGGCGGTGGTCTTGATGCCCTTTTGTTTGGATCACGCGTTGGACGGGGATTGACTGACGGCGAGCAGATCCATCAACTCGCGGCCGTTCTGCGCCCCCTGGCCGCGCGCGTGGTTGTTGAACATAAGGTACAGCGACCCGACACGGCTGGTGAGCTCACGCGCCGTGCCCGACCATCGCTGCAATTCCTGGGGAGAGTACTGATAATCGTAGACGCGCTCGGTTGGCGCGCGCCGCTCCAGCATGGCGGCGTTGCGGCCGTGGAAGCGGATCACCGACCAGTCCGCCGTCACCTCGACGTTCGGCGGGGGCAGATACTGCGCCTGCACCATGTCGGGAATGACGTACGCGAGCCTGTGCTCGCGGAGGAATCCCAAAAAGGTCTCCCGGTTCTTGCGGTACAGCCAGTCGGCGTGCCTGATCTCAACCGCGACCGGCCAGGCGCGCAGATACGGGGCCCAGGCCTCGAGATAGGTCAGCAGA
>JBOGSE010000929.1:0-7179 GCA_050694895.1 bacterium
TGCTCTTGTAGTCAACCCCTCATCGGCCGCCTTCGTGCCTCTTGAGCACAGCGTCCCGCAGATCGTAGTCATCCTTCCGGTACGTCTCCCGTACGCCGCAGTGTGGGCACGTGTGGTAGTTTGCCGCCAGCGTGCCGCGGCCAAACGATTTCTTATCCAGGCGCAACCCGCTGTCGAACGCATGCCCACACGCGCGGCAGGTCACCCACAGGGCAAGCGTCGCCATCACGCCCCTCCGGCCGCGTGCCGCGTCCGGTACGCCTCGAGATCTGAAAGCCGCCAGATGCGTCGGTGGTCGGCGGCGAACAGCGGCGCCGGGAAGTCGGGGCGCGCGGCGATGTCGTCGAGAAACGTGCGCGGGGGCACGCCGAACAGCTCGGCCGCCTCGATGGCGCTGGCAATCGGGATACCGTCCGCCACGTAGCGGCAGACAGCGGCGATCAAGGAGGCCGACGATGCGGGACGGCGGAGGACCTGCCGGAGCGCCGAGGCGCCCCGTGGATGCGCCTGCTTGATGAGGTTGCTGTAGTGCCGCAGGTCCTCGGGATAGCCGCGCAGGTGCGCGAGGACTTTGAGATCTTCGTCGAACGACTGATCGACCATCGCGTGTGTGTGTTCCCGCCGCCGCGCAGCGGCCCCTTCCCGCGCGCACATGCGGCGCGGGCTCGAAGTGGAATAGCCCTTGTCTTCGCCTCGTTAGGCTGAACGTCGGCCTGACCAGGTTGATTGGGGGCACGGATGGCATTTCTCAACGAGCAGGACGCCGCGCACGTTCGGAAGCGGCTCACCGACGAGATGGACCACGACGTGCGTCTGGTGCTCTTCGCGCCCAGCACCGGTGGCTTGGCCCTTCCGGGGCAGGACTGGGAGATGGCGGAGTACACGCGCCAGATCCTCAAGGAACTCGCTGGTCTCTCAGATCGCGTGATTCTTGAAGAGCACAGCGCGACGAGCGAACCCGACCTCGCCAGCCAGTACGGCGTGGCGCGTACGCCGATGACGGCCGTGATCGGTGCGGCGGACTATGTGGTGCGCTACTACGGCATGCCCGCCGGTTACGAGTTTGTCACGCTTCTCGAGCTCGTCCTCGACGTGTCAAAGGGCCGCCCCGAGTTGTCGGCTGCCACGCTGGAAGCGCTCGGTGGGCTGCCGGCAGACACCCACCTCCAGGTGTTCGTCACCCCGACCTGACCGCACTGCCCGCGGGCGGCCAGGCTGGCCGCCGATCTGGCGATCGCTTCTCCGCGCGTGCGTACCGATATCGTGGAAGCGAGCGAATTTCCCTCCCTCGCGCGGCAGTACAACGTGTACGCGGTGCCAAAGACGGTCATCAATGAGACGCAGGAAGTCGTCGGCGCGGTTCCGGAGCAGGCGCTGGTGGAGGCCGTGCTGACGGCCGTCGCGCCGAAAGCGCCACCCCCAGACGGCTAACCCCAGGAGACCGCGGCGGGGAAAGCCGGCCGTCAGCCGTTTCATGATTTTGCTACCATATTACTTGTGACCCCCAAGAACAGCACCGACGTGGTTGTGACGGGGCTGGGAGCCGTCACGCCACTGGGCCTCTCCGGCCACGAGACCTGGCAGGCGCTGATCGCCGGCCGCTCGGGCGTGGGCCGCATCACGCAGTTCGATCCCTCAGCGCTGCCCGTGCAGATCGCCAGCGAGGTGAAAGGCTTCGACCCGGCGGAGTATGTCGATGCCAAGAGCGCCGGCCGGCTCGAGCGCTTCACTCAGTTCGCGGTGGCCGCGTCCAAGCAGGCGCTGATGGATGCGGGCCTGACCCTGGATGGTCAGAACGAGCGGATCGGCGTGGTGATGAACACCGGCGCCGGCGGGACCGCCCTGGTCGAGCGCGAGACGATGGTGCTCGCCGAGCGGGGCCCGCGGCGCGTCAGCCCTCTGTTTGTGCCCATGATGATGCCCAACATCGGCGCGTGTCAGGTCTCGATCGCGCTGGGGTTGCGCGGCCCCGTCATCACGGCGACCGCCGCCTGCGCGTCGGGGGTGCAGGCGATCGTCGACGCGGTACGCCTCATCCGCGATGGGGACGCCGATGCGATCATTGCCGGAGGCAGCGAGTCCGCGCTCACGCCCCTGTCGTTTGCCGCGATGGCCAACATGCGCGCGCTCTCGCGGCGGAACGACGAGCCGACGAAAGCGAGCCGGCCGTTCGATCTCGACCGCGACGGGTTCGTCTTCGGCGAAGGAGCCGTGGCACTTGTGCTGGAGCGCCGCGAGCACGCTGAGGCGCGGGGCGCGCGCATCTACGCGGCTGCCCTGGGCGGCGCGGCTACCGCGGACGCCTTTCACATCACGGCGCCCGACCCAGATGGGCACAGCGCGGCGCGTGCCATGGTCCGCGCGCTGGAGCGCGCCGGACTCGCTCCGGAAGATGTGGACTACGTCTGCGCCCATGCCACGTCGACCCCCGTCGGGGACGCCGCTGAGGTGCGGGCGATCCGGCGGGCGTTTGGAAGCCACGCCGACCGGCTCGCGGTGAGTTCACCCAAGTCGATGGTGGGGCATATCATGGGGGCGGCGGGCGCATTGAGCGCGCTCGCGGCCGTCATGGCCATCCACGACGGCATTATCCCGCCAACGATCAACCTCGATCGGCAGGACCCCGTGTGCGACCTCGACTGCGTCCCGCACACCGCCCGGCCCGCCAGGGTCCGCGCGGCGATCGCAAATGGATTCGGCTTCGGCGGGCAGAATATCGTAGCGGTGTTTGCGCGGGCATAACCCGCGGAACTCACCCTCACCCATGACGCTGTCGACGATCGGACTGAGCCACAAGACCGCCTCCGTCGAAGTGCGGGAACGCCTCGCATTCGGCGAGTCCGAGATTCCGTCTGCGGTGGTCAGTCTACGCCAGATCCCCGGTACCGAAGAATGTGTCCTGCTCTCCACCTGCAACCGCACCGAGTTGTACCTGGTGACCCGCGGTGACCCTCCGCTACAAGACGCGGTGGGTTTCCTCAGCACATCGCGGAGCATCCCCGCAGACGCGTTTGCATCCGCGCTGTATATGTATTGCGATCAGGCGGCCGCGCGTCATGCGCTTCGGGTGTCCGCCGGGCTCGACTCGATGATCGTTGGCGAGCAGCAGATCCTGGGCCAGGTCCGGCGGGCGTTCGACATCGCGCGGCTCGCGGATGTCACCGGCCCCGTGCTCAACCGGTTGATGCAGCTTGCGCTCGCCACCGGCCGCCGCGTGCGGCGCGAGACGGGACTGATTCGCAGCGCGCCATCGGTTCCACGCGCGGCCCTCGCGCAAAGCCGGAAAATCCTGGGATCGGTCAGCGGGCGCCGCGTCATTGTCGTGGGCGCAGGCGAAGTCGCCGGCCTGGTGGTCAAGGTGTTTGGCGCGGATGGGGCCAGGATCGTGGGTGTGGCCAACCGGACGCTCGAGGGCGCCCGGCTCCTCGCCCGCCGGGTGGGGGCGGAGAGCCTCTCTCTAGATGAGCTCGGCGCCGCGGCGGCCGGCGTGGATATCCTTGCCGTCTGCATCGGCGCGGCCGAACCGATCGTTCTCCGCCGCATGCTCGAGGGTGCCGGGCGGAGCGAGCCGCTGATGGTGATCGACCTCGGCATCCCACGAGGGGTCGACGCGGATGTGGCGTCGCTGCCGGGGGTACGGCTGATCGATCTGGACGGTCTATCTGGCGTCGAACCCGGTCCCCCGATTACGAGTGAGAGCCTGATGCAGGCCGAGGCCATCGTCGCAGACACGCTCGCCGGCTTTGAGCGGTGGATGGCCTCGCGCGACGCGGTCCCGCTGATCGCCGCGCTGCGCAGGCACGCGGAGAGCATCGTGGAGGGCGAATTCGCACGAGCGCGGTCGCGATTCCGCGGGCTCGACGACGGTGAGCAGGACGCCGCGCGGGCGGTGGCCGAGGCGGTGGTGCGAAAATTGCTTCACGCACCCATTGTCCGTCTGCGGGAATCCGCCGCCCGCCGCGACGCGCAGAGCCTCCGCCTGGCCCGCGAGCTGTTCGGCCTTGACGTCGACCCCCCAGACGGTGCCGATCGCGGAGAAGACGCATGACCGACTCTGTGACGTCGGGCCGGCGGTCGGCGGACGTCTTCGAAGAGAGCCAGCGCTACTTTCCTGGTGGAGTGAACAGCCCCGTGCGGGCATTCAGCGCGGTGGGCGGCAGCCCCGTGGTCGTTCGCGCGGGGCGCGGGCCGTACATCACGGACATCGACGGGCACACGCTGCTCGACTACATCGGATCATGGGGGGCCCTGATCCTGGGGCATGCGCCGGACGACGTCGCCCGCGCCATCGGCGAGATGGCGCTCCGGGGCACCAGCTTCGGCATGCCCACGCCTCAGGAGCTTGAGTTGGCCCGCCTGATCCGTGACGCGATGCCCTCGATCGAGCTCATGCGTTGCGTCAGTTCTGGGACCGAAGCCGCCATGAGCGCGATCCGCGTGGCACGCGGGTTCACCGGACGCGACAAAATCGTAAAGTTCGCCGGCTGCTATCATGGCCACGCCGACCCGCTCCTTGCGCAGGCGGGCTCCGGCATCGCCACCTTCGGGCTCCCCAGCAGCGCGGGCGTTCCTCGTGCGGCGGTGACCGACACGCTGGTCGCTCCGTACAACGATCTCGCGGCGGTGCGTGAGATCTTCTCGGCGCACCCCGATGGTGTTGCGGCCGTCATCGTTGAACCCCTCGCCGCGAACATGGGCGTTGTCCGGCCGAAGAGCGGGTTTCTTGAAGGACTCCGTGACGTGACCCGCCGCCACGGCGCACTGCTCATCCTCGACGAAGTCATCACGGGCTTTCGCGTCGCCCATGGCGGCGCGCAGGCGCGCTACGGCATCTCGCCGGACCTCACCTGTCTTGGCAAGATCATCGGCGGAGGACTGCCGCTGGCGGCCTATGGCGGGCGGCGCGACGTGATGGAAATCGTGGCCCCGTTGGGCCCGGTCTATCAGGCAGGCACGCTGTCAGGGAATCCGCTGGCCGTCGCCGCCGGAATCGCGACGCTGAAGCGGCTGCAAGATCCGGGCGTGTACTCAGGCCTGGAGACGCTGACGGCGCGTCTTGCCGAAGGCCTGGCGGACGCCGCCGCTCAGGCAGGGGTCGCGGCGTCGGTCGTACGCGAGGCGTCGCTGCTCACCGTGTTTTTCACCGGCGTGCCGCCGTCGGACTATGCCACCGCCGCGGCGGCCGACGTCTCGCGCTTCGCACGGTTCTTCCAGGGTATGCTGCGCCGCGGCATCTTGCTGCCGCCTTCGCAGTTCGAGGCCTGGTTTGTCTCGGCGGCGCACGGCGCGGGCCAGATCGCGGAGACCGTCGAGGCGGCCAGATCGGCCTTCAAGGAAGCGAGCTGACGCCCTTCTATGAAGCGCCTCGGCGTCGGCCTGCTGATCCTCGCCGGCCTTGCCGTCACGCTGGCCCTGACCTATGGCATGCTGCTGGAGGCGGCCGGGCGTTTTCTCATCGTCGAGGACCGGCTCGAGCCCGCCGACGCGATTATCGTGCTGTCCGGCGGGCGGCGAGATGAGCGTGTTCGACAGGCCGCAAGTCTTTACCGCGACGGCTACGCGCCGCTGGTGATACTGTCCGGCGGCGAAGAGATGGCGGGAATTTCGATTCCCGAGCTGCAGCGCCGGCAGGCCCTGGCCCTGGGCATCCCCGCCTCGGCGCTCCTGTTCGAGGGGGAGTCGACGAGCACAGCCGAGCAGGCGCGAATGCTCCGTCCGATCCTGGAAGGGCGCAGGGCCCGGCGGGCGCTCGTCGTCACTTCCTCGTACCACACCCGCCGCACGCGCTATGTGTTTCTCAAGGTCTTTCGCGAGTCACCTGTCGACATCCGAGTCTATCCCGTGCAGCAGGACTTCTACAATCCCGTCCGGTGGTGGACCCGCGAACGGGATACAGAGATCGTCGCGCTAGAGTACATCAAGCTGGGGCTGACGCTCGCGCGATTGCGGTGACGCTAGCGGATCAGCAGCGCCCGCAGGCGCGTGAGCGCCGTGGTCAGCACGCGGGACACCTGCTTCTGAGACACTCCGATACTCTTCGCCGTCTCCGGCTGACTGCGGTCGCGGAAGAAGAGGTGGTACAGCACCTCGCGCTGCCGGGCGGTGAGCTTCTCGATGGCCTCGTAGAGGACGATCCTATCCTCGATCGGCAGCTGGAATGACACGTACTCTTTGTGACGGATCAGGTCGCGGCGGATGTCGGGATCATCGTCCTCATCGGTCGCATCCAGTGGCACCGTGCGCACGGCCTCGCGCGTGCTCAGGATCTCCAGCAGGCCCTCTTCTGTCACGTTCAATTCCGACGCGAGCTGTTCCAGGCTGGGAAAGCGCCCATGTTTGTTGACATAGCGCCCAACCGTCTGCTCGATCTGCTGATTGGTCTTTTGCAACCAGCGAGGACGGCGGATGGTGTCGCGGCTGTCGCGCAGATAGTGCCGCATGCGGCCGCGGATCTGCGGAACGGCGTAGGTCTTGAACTTGAAGCCCCGCGTGATGTCGAAGCCCTCGGTGGCGGCGAGCAGGCCCAGATACCCGACCTGGATGAGGTCTTCCTGGGGCACGCCCTGGGAGAGGAACTCCGAGGCCACCCCCCGGATGAGCGAGGTGCAGGCGACCGCAATCTGCTCGCGCAATGCGGGATCTTTGGTCTTCGCGTATTGCTCGGCCAGTGCGTTGAGGTCCATATGGGAATTGCAGTGCTCCTCCGTCCCGTGCATGCCCGAAGGCGTTTCCGGGTAGACATGGCCCGCGGTAGAATAGGGGAGGAGGGATTGCCATGCGTTTCCTGGGGCCGATCGTCGCGGTCGCGCTGATGGTGGGGGTGGCGAGCGCGCAGGTCACGCCGTTCATCGACGTGCCGCCGTGGCACTGGGCGTCAGACGCCGTCGAGCGCGGCGCGGCTGGTGGGGTTTTCAAAGGCTATCCCGCCGATGACCGAGAGCGGGCGGCGAACGCCGTCACCCAGGTCTACGAGGCCTTCGCCCATGCGTCGCATCCCCGGGCCAGGGAGTGGGCCGAGCGATTCCTGACAAACCTCCCGGCAAACTGGGCAGCGCCGCTTGAGCGGTCGCGCCTGATCAGCGTCAGCCTCGAGAATATCCGCGTGGAGATTCGCGGCGATCGGGCCGTCGTGGCCTATGCTGCAACGCTTGGTCAGCAGCCGCCCGGCCAGCCCGCGAC
>JBOGSE010000930.1:0-1371 GCA_050694895.1 bacterium
CAATGCCACTGCCTTAAGTGATTGTGGTGGGTTAACGACCTGGTGCGCGATAGCTGACGGGGTGTAGGCACCGCGAGCCGCTGTGATCATGAAAGGGGCCGTGCGGGACGATCTTGGTTGTGAAGACAGGATGGGCCCGCACGGCCTTGTCGCATCGTATCTGTACCGGTCTACCCCGAGTCCGTCTGGGCAAGCTGATCGCCGAACTGGCCAGCCCGTGGCAAGCACAGCAAGAATCCCGACTGCGTCAACGCCGTGGCGGTGACCGTCGACGAGCAGCCGGCGCAGGTCCCGGTCACGACCTGGTGTTCACCGACCGGGTCATCGCCACCCTGGTCATCCTGCGGTTTCAGCTACCGCATGCCGCGCTCGCCGTGTTCTACCGGGTCGACCGCGCCACCATCACCCGCGCGGTGCAGGAAATCCGGCCCCTGCTGGCCCGTCGCGGGTTCGCCGTACCCGACCGACCCGGCATCCGCCTCAAGACCCTGGCCGACGTGTTCGCCTACGCCGCGGCCGAGGGTGTGCGCCTGCGTATCGACGGCACCGAAGTGCAAGTCCGCCGCCCACGAGCGAACAAACCCGGCCGGCGGGCGTTCGTATCGGGCAAGAAGAAACAGAACACCATGAAACCCACCGTGATCAGCGACGAACACGGTCGGCTGTTGTGGCTGGGAGCGACCCGTCCCGGCCGGATGCACGACACCACCGCGTTGCGCACCGAGGGCATCGAAGACCTGTTCCGGCGGCACCCGGACGTGAAGGCCCTGGTAGACGCCGGCTATCGGGGCTTGGCCCGTGACTTTCCCGACCAGGTCAGCGCCCCGCCGCTGAAACCGAAAAAGGATGCCTCACCCGAGAACATCACCGCCTGGCAGCAGATCCGAAAAAACCAGTCCTCCCAACGGATCTGCGTGGAACACGCCATCGCAGAATCCAAACAATGGCGCCCGCTGCAACGCTACCTCGGACGCCGCGAGTACTTCGAGGAAACCGCCCTGGCCATCGCTGGACTGGTCGCCGACCGCACCGCCGAGCGGGTAGCCAGGCGCCGGCCCAGCACCGAACTGATGCTCGCCCGCCCCGAGACCTGCTGATCACCACGCGGCCGGATCGCTGGGCCGACACATCTCAACCTCAATCGCGCACCAAGCCGTAAGATCGTCGTGTGGCTGGTGTGACACGTGAGGTGAAGGCGGCTCGGGAGCGGCTTCCGGACCGGATCTCGATCGGGGTGTTGGCGCGGACGTTCACGGATGAGTTGTTGGACGAGGTGATCGATGAGGCGGGCGTGCGGGAGGTTCGGTTCCGGTTGCTCCCGGCCCGGCTGATGATGATCTTCACGTTGGCGTGCTGGTTGTTCATGCGGTC
>JBOGSE010000931.1:0-1221 GCA_050694895.1 bacterium
ACAGGGTGCAAGCCTGTGTCTCCCTCATGCGCCCAGCGTTGAATGCCTCCAGCACTTCGCCAATGAAGGGCATGGGTAAGCGTCGATGAAGCTGTGGCTTGCGCAAGGCGGCCTCCCTTTTTGGGAAACCTCTTCCGCCCCTCCACGACTGTCTACTTTTGAAAGTCCCAGACGTCTACTTTTGAAAGTCCCGTATCAGCTCTCTCACGGAACTTACGGTTGCTAGGGCTCGCGGGCATAATCCTCTGGTGATCTGCCGTGATTCTTCCTCCCCCAGGCGGGGAGCAAGCGCCGGAGGGCGCGCAGGCTTCCTATCGCAGCCCGGCCAGGGACAGCACCGCGGCGTCACCGAGGCCCCGGGCGATGCCCAGCCCGACCGCGTCCTGCGTCCAGGCCCGCAGCATGCTGAATCCGAGACCAGTCACCAGATGCCAGTAGACGATCTCCTGCGGCAGGCCCCAGTGGATCAGGATGCCGAGGGCCGTCGAGATGACGGCACCCAACACCCATCCGCCGATCTGCGAGGCCGCGCCGAACACCGCGCCGCGCAGCCAGGCCTCCAGTGCGATTCCGCCCGCCACGATCAGCAGGCCGCCCCATCCCCAGCCGCCGACCGGAGTGTTGATGGGCATGTGAAAGCCGTACTGCGCGTAGGCAATGCGCATCACGCCGATGAGCACCGCGGCGAATGCCAACGAGATACCGGCGGACGCCCAGACTCCGCGGAGATGGAACAGACGGCCCCGGCCGACTGCGAAAACGACGCCGAGCATCAGCAGGATCACCAGCCCGTGAGGCTGTCCCTCGTCGGGCGCGGTGAGGCGACCGAGCGTCCACACAATTCCAGGGAGGACGATGGCCGCCGCAAGCCGCGCTGCATCGGTCCGGTGCTGCCGCAGGACGGCCAGCGTGAGCGGCGCGGCAGCGCCCAACCACAGGGCCACCGCCAGCGGGCCCAGCAGCCATCCCCATCGCACATACGGCGTCACCGGACCGCCCACGGGGACCGCGGCCACAAGCACCCCATGCACCCCCTGCGGCTGCGAGCCCGCAACCGTGTCATCAGGCCGGATGAGCATGGACGTGCCAGTATTCGCCGCGCGGATCAGGCTCCGGCCGGTCTCCACGGCTCGTATGACGGCGTGCGCCGCGTGCTGCGGCGGGCCTGTTGACGTGCCAAACCAGCCGTCGTTAGTCAACAGGGCGATGATGTCGGCCCCC
>JBOGSE010000932.1:0-2325 GCA_050694895.1 bacterium
CAGCAATTCTAATTTTGGCTCATTGGTTTGGCGATCATCAGTTGGCGGTTGCGGGAGTGGTGGCTTGCAAGGTGTGAGTCAGGCCGGCAAAGGCGGCGGCGGTCGGGCGAAGGCGAGCGTTGCCAGCAGGTCGGGCCAGGACGGGAAGACCAAGTAGACGGTGATGGCGCGGAGGTTTTCGAAGAAGCGGGAGCGGCGGCCGAGGGTGGTCATGGCCTGCTGCCAGGCCGCCTCGGCGAGGTCGCAGACGGTGTGGCAGGCGAAGGCCAGCAGGTTCAGTGTGGCGAGCACGGCCGCGAGGTTGTCGTGGCCGTGGCCGAAGTTGTGTTCGAGGTTGTAGCCCTTGGTCTTCAGGACGTTGAAGGTCTCGTTCTCGATCTTCCAGCGGGCGCGGCCGGCGGCGGCGAGTTCGGCAACGTTGGCGGCGTCGACCGGCAGATCGGTGACGAAGCTGTTGCGATAGGTGATTGTGCCGGACGCGTTGCTGATCTCGAGCGCGAGCCAGTTGACGGCGAGGGCGTCTTTGCCGTCGCGCAAGGGCAGTGCAGCGAGCCAGCGATAGCGGTAGACGAAGCGCTCGCGCCCGTGTTTGTGGCGCTCGACATGCTCGGGCAGTTCGATGCCGGTCAGGTACTCCTGGAGCGTCGGATGGGAGTCCGGCTTGCAGACGAACAGGAAATGCCCGCCGGCGGCCAGCACCTCCTGGCAGACGGGCTGGCGGGAGAACAGGTCGTCGCCGAGGAAGACCGCGCTGAGCTGCGCATAACGGCGGCCGTGGGTGGACAGCCAGCGCCGCGCCGCCATCGATTCGCAGTCCTGTTTGTCATGGCCGTCCTGGGGCGTGATGAACTCCGGCTCCAGCGGCACCACGCGGCTCATGCCCGGCGCCACCAGCGCCGGCATCACCGCGCTGTGGAAGTACTCCGTCTTGCCGCCGGCCCGCGCCCGCTTCGAACACTGCTGGCAATGCAGCTTGGCGGAGCGGAAATACTCCGTGCCGTCGAGCGCGATCAGGACATGGCCGCCGAGCCGGCGAAATGCCGCCATCCCGCCAGCGCGCTCCAATTCGCCCACCACCGCCGCAAACACCGGATCAAAGCGCTCCGGCGGCACCGCATCCAGCATCGTCCGGATGTGGTTGTCGCATGGGATCGCCGACATCCCGAACAAGGTCTCGCAGTTCGACCGCCCCTGCCCCTGCGCCAGGTGCTGCTGATGGGCCAGGAACGACGGGCTCTGCATGAAGAAGACCGAGAACGCCCCCAACCCGATCTCGGCCATGCTGTAGCGCCCGTTCCTGCCCGTGCGCCGGTCCGGCAGGCCGGCGCAACACTCTCCTAGCGATCCAAGCAGGCGCTTCAGCGTCTCCACCCCGATCTTGAATCAGATATTCGCCCATTTGGGAATCGCCAATTGTCATAATGAGAACTGCTGTCAGACGACCTGGACAATGGGCTTTGCTATGGTGTATATGTATACTTGTGAAGCGGAGCACTACATCGAAGGTGAGCCGAGACGCCAAGAGTGTCGTCGTGACGACCCGCGTGAGCCGCGCAACGAAGTCGCGGCTCTCGGCTCTGGCCAAGAATATGCGACGGAGCGAGTCGTTCCTGGCAGCCGAAGCGATCGAAAATTATGTCGACGTCAACGCGTGGCAGGTGGGCCTCATCAAACGCCGCCTTGACGAGCTCGAGGCCGGGGCGCCCACCGTGCCGCACGAGGAGGTTGAACGCTGGCTCGACTCGCTCGGGACCGACGGCGAACTGCCGATGCCGAGGGTCAAGGCCTAGCCGCGCGTGAAGGTTGTTTGGTTCCCGCGAGCGCTCAACGACATCAGCAACATCGAGCACTTCATTGAACAGGACAATCCAACCGCTGCACGACGGGTCGAGCAGCGAATCAAGGGCGTCGTGCGTCTGCTTGGAGAGCATCCGCATATGGGTCGACCCGGCCGCGTGAGCGGCACGCGCGAGTTCGTCGTCTCCGGCACGCCCTATATCATCGCCTACACCGTATTCGGTGATCGCGTCGCCATCCTCGCGGTGATGCACAGCTCGCGACAATGGCCGGACGGCTTCTAGCGCGGGATCACCCTCGAATAGCTGCGAGGTCGCGCAGGAGGGCGTGGCTGGAGTTGGATTTTGGGCGCCAGAGGCCGCGGTCCTGGGCTTCCAGCAGACGCTCGGCGAGTTCGCGGGCGGCGGCCGGATTATGGTCGAGCATGAAGCCGCGCACGGAGTCGTCTGCGACGTAGGCCTCGAAGACGGCGTCGAAGTGGTGGTCGGCGACGCTGCCGGTGGTGGCGGCGAAGGCGAACATGTAGTC
>JBOGSE010000933.1:0-1708 GCA_050694895.1 bacterium
TCCTCAACGCCCTGACCTTCGATATCTACGCGCAACTGCGCGATCTGCTCGAGGCCCTGCGATATGACAACGCCGTCAGGGTGCTGGTCCTGACCGGCGAGGGAAAAGGATTTTGCTCGGGCGGCGATGTGCACGAGATCATCGGTCCCCTGCTCGAGCGCGACGTCAGGGCGCATCTGGAGTTCACACAGATGACGAACGCCGTGGTGCGCAACATGCGGCGGCTCGACAAGCCTATTATCGCCGCGGTCAACGGTATGGCCGCGGGCGCCGGTGCGGTGCTGGCGCTCGCATCCGATCTGCGCGTCGCCTCCGTAGAGGCGCGCTTTGCCTTTCTGTTTACACGCGTTGGGCTCAGTGGCGCGGACATGGGAGCCACTTATCTGCTTCCCCGCCTGGTCGGCTTGGGGCGGACGATGGAACTCTTGCTCATGGGCGAAGCCATTGACGCGACTACCGCGGAGCGCTACGGACTGGTCAACCGCGTGGTGCCGCACGACCAGCTCATGAGGGCGGCCATGGACTGGGCGACGCGTCTGGCGGCGGGTCCGGCGCGAGCGATAGGAATGACGAAGCGGATGATCGACAACGAACTGCACATGGACCTCCTCTCGGCGCTCGAAGCCGAGGCGCAGGCCCAGGCGCTGATGCTCATGGGGGAGGACCACCGCATCTTCTATGAAGCGTTCAAACGCAAGGTCGAGCCGCGCTTCGTCGGACGATGACCAACCGCTATCTACGCAACCTTATCGTCTGGGCCGTGATTCTCGCGGTCGCGTTTCCGTTTGCCCTGCAGCTCTGGCGCCGGACCCCACGCGAGTTGCTAGACTACAGCGACTTCATTACTCAGATCCAGTCAGGGCAGGTCACAGAGGTCCAGATCGGCGACGGCAAGGTGGACGGGCGCCTGAAGAATGGCCAGCAGTTCACAACCTACGTGCCCCAGAGCGACACGTCGTACATCGAGCTGCTCAAAGCGAAGAGCGTTCCCATCAGGGTCGAACCGCGCTCGCCTTCGAGCCTGTGGCCAAGCCTCCTGTCGACGCTGCTGCCGATCTTGCTGCTGGTCGGCCTGTGGATGCTGATGATGCGGCAAGCACGGTCGGGCGGTAATCTCGGCTCGTGGCTCTGGAAGAAACTCGCGCGGGAGAGGACGATCATCGCCGCACCCACTTTGTCGCCCCCCCGTGGATTCAGCCACGGCATTCTGGTGAAGGGCGGGCAGTTGCTGTTCATTGCCGGTCAGGACGCCAGCGACGTTGAAGGCAAGGTCGTGGCTCCGGGCGACCTGGTGAGGCAGTTTGAGCAGGCACTCCGCAACCTCAGCGCGGTGGTTGAGGCCGCGGGCGGGACGTTGCAGGATGTCGTCAAGCTCAATGTCTTCGTGCGTGATCGTGGGGCGTACGTCACGAACTTGAAACCGATCGGCGAGATCTTCCGCCGCTACTTCGGCGGTCACTATCCCGCCATGGCGCTCTTCGAAGTCTCGGGCTTCTTCCGGGACGATGCGCTGATCGAGATGGAGGGCATCGCCGTGCTGGAGCATCCCCGGACCGACGCGCCGGCCGCATCGGTCGGGCCATGAACTTCGCGCTCACCGCCGAGCAGCGCCGGATCCAGGACCTGGCGCGTCGCTTCGCCCAGGAAGAGGTCGCGCCGCTCGCGCGCCAGGCCGATGAACGCGGCGAGTTTCCCACTCATCTGGTCA
>JBOGSE010000934.1:0-10855 GCA_050694895.1 bacterium
CGTCGATGGTCTCATCCACAGGGCCGCCGGACGGGACCATGAGCCAGATGACGCGGGGCGGGGCCAGCTGCCGGGCCACATCGGCCAGTGAGGTCGCCCCCGCGCCGCCAAGACCGACGACCCGCTGCACGCTATCGGCGCTGCGCGCGTAGCCCACCACTCGATGCCCGGCGTGCAGCAGACGCTCCGTCATGTTCGCGCCCATCCGCCCCAGACCGATCATGCCGAGCTCCATTGCCGGACCTCCTCGACTCGACCACCCTACACGTCGATGCGCAGAGCGCGCAGTTCATCCTGCAACTGCACCGCATGTCGATAGTGAATCGCCTGCATCCCGAGGCGGTGAGCGCACTCCACGTTGACCGCGCGATCATCGATGAAGACGGACTCCTCCGGGGCGCGCTGCGTCACCTGCAGGGCCAGGCGGAAGATCGCTTCCTCGGGCTTCCTCACACCCACGAAGCACGAACTGAGGAACACGGCGAAACAGCGGCGCAATCCGAACCGGTCGATGCGGTACAGGTTCAACTCCAGCGACTCGTTGTTCAAGGTTGCCATCAGGTGGCGTCCGGCCCGTGACAGCCGCTCCGCGATCTGGAGCGCGTCGGGGTAGGGCGCCGACTGAGCGAACATGAACTCTTTGAAGGCTTCCCGTGTAAACGCCCGCGATTGATAGAACACGGTTCGATCGAGGTAGTCGTCCAGCCCGAGCTTGCCCGATTCGAACGCCGCATTTACCAGGTCGTGCCGGGTCTCGAATTCGTCTCCTTCCAGCGCGAACGTCTCGACAGCCCGTCGCCTCGACCCGCGGTCCCATCCGTTGGTGAGCAGGATACCGCCGACATCCCAGAACAGCACTTGAGCGTCAGGCACGAAGAAGCTCCGCGACCCGCGCCAGTCCGTTGGCGGCGTCGCGTCCCACAGACACACTCAGGATCCGGCGGCCCCGCTGCCGCAACGCCTCTAGATCGCCCGCGGCCTGAGCTCGAATCAACGTTCCAAACGTGTAGCTGGTTTCTGGCACCGGCAGGTCGTGTCCAGGATCATCTACTATCTGTAAAAAAACACCAGAGTTCGGCCCGCCCTTGTGAAGCTGTCCGGTCGAGTGCAGGAAGCGGGGTCCGTATCCCGCCGTCGTGGCTACGTGAAGGCTTTCGCCGAGAGTACGACGGATTTCCCGCAGCGCGGCGGAGCTCGCTTGGGTGGACGCCAGATAGACGTGGAGCGCCACGTAGTCGTTGGGACGCACCTCGGCTAGCCATGGGCGCACCGCCTGGACCAGCTCCTGCGGCCGTTCCAGCCGGACCTCCGGACTGCCCTTGAGTCCCCGCCGGCCCGATCCGCCTTGATCGTGCATGGCCTGCTGCGCGAGCTCTTTGGCCAGCTGCACGTCGGGTTGATCGAATGGATTGATGCCCAGCACCGCGCCGACCGCGGCCACGGCGACCTCCCATCTGAAGAACTCCCGGCCCACGTCGGCCGCCTCGTCCAGCCGGAGACGAACGACGGGCTGTCCCGCGGCTTCCAGGGCATCGAGCAGGGTCTCCAGTTCGAGCGCGCGATCAGCCGACAACTGGAGGCCGACGAAGACGCGATCCTTCCCGTACTCCCCGGGCGCCGCCGGCGATTCGTCGACGACCGGCACGATACCCTTCCCATTCTTGCCCGTGCTCTCGGCGATGAGCTGTTCGATCCACGATGGCAGCGCCTCCAGCGATGGAGACGCGAAGAATGTGACCTTGTCCCGCCCGGCAAGCGCCAGCTCTCCTAACGCGGCGCCCAGGGCCAGCGCCGGGCTCTCCGAGCATGGAACGTGGGGACCGCTGGTTTCGGCCATGTGCCGGGCACGGTCGAGGAGCCGGTGCACATCGACGCCGATGAGGGCCGCCGGGACGAGTCCAAAGACCGTGAGCGCAGAATACCGTCCGCCGACATCTGGGGGGGCTTCAAACGTGCGGAGAAACCCCCGCTCACCCGCCAGGCGTGCAAGCGGCGTATCGGGATCCGTGATCGCGGCGAAGTGGCTTCCGCGCGCTGCGATATGCTCTGTGCGATGCCAGAAATACCGAAACAACGACAGCGTCTCGGTCGTCGTCCCAGATTTGCTGGAGACGAGAACCAGCGTCCGCGCCAGGTCGATCCGCGACTCGACGGCGCGTACCGCATCCGGATGGGTGCTGTCCAGGACGATCAGCGCGGGATGCCCTGCGGCGTTGCCGAAGGTGCGCTGAAAGACCTCGGGCGCCAGGCTTGAACCCCCCATTCCCAACAGCACGACGTGCCGGGTGCCGCTCTGTCTCACAGCCCGCGCGAACTGGGTCAACTCGCCGGCGTGCTCGCGCATGGACTCCGGCAGCGTCAGCCATCCCATTCGGTCGCTGAGCTCGGGGACCGGCACGGGCGACCAGAGGGTAGGATCCCTGGCCCACAGCCGTCGGGAGAAATCCACCTGTTGCCAGTTCCGCAGGCGCTCGGCTACTGTCCGCTCATGCGCGTGCAGCGTCATGTGCTGGCCGTACGTGTTCAACGCGGCAGACCGCGCGCTTCGAGCGCCTCGATTTTTGCCAGGCGACGACGATGACGCTCCTCGCCGCTAAACCGCGCGCCGAGGAAGGCGCGGACGAGCTCGTGCGCCGTGGCCTCACCGATGACACGCGCGCCCATCACCAGGACGTTCATATCATCGTGTTCGACCCCTTGATGCGCCGAGTAGGTATCATGGCACAGACCGGCCCGGATCCCGCGAATCTTGTTCGCAGCCACGGATGCGCCTACACCACTGCCGCAGAGGAGAATCCCGCGTTCGGCCTCGCCGCCGGTAACGGCGCGTCCAACCGCCGCCGCATAGTCGGGATAGTCCACGGGGTCGACTCCGTGCGTGCCGAGGTCCTGCACAACGTGCCCAAGCTCGGCGAGATACGCGGCGAGGGCTCCTTTTAGCGCCACTCCCGCGTGATCGGCCGCGATCGCGATACGCATGCCACTCCTTTCACCAGGAGCCGTCGCCTACCCCTTCACGAGGTCTTTCGCCCATGCCCAGGCGACGGCTACCCGGTCGCCCCAGTCGGGCAGCCGCGCAAGGTGCACCACGCGTGAGATCAGCCACGCCGGCAATCCAACACACTTGAAGCCGAACGCTTCTGCCACCGCACCGAGGCGTCCCAGCCCGAGGACCTCGCCTTTACGCCGGTAGCGAAACGGCTCGGGCTCGCGGCCCGCGACAAGCGCGGTGAGCACTAGCGCCGCCGCCGGCGCCTGCTGCACGGCCACCTGGGCCGTGACAGGGACGAGGCCACTGCCCTGATCCGGACATGCCGCGGCGTCTCCTACGACGAGCACTTCCGGATATTCCGGAACCTGCAGGGTCGCGCTCACCCTGATGCGCCCGCCCGGCCCGTACGCGACGGGCAACCCGGCCAGCAGGGGATGGCCTTTGATCCCCGCGGTCCACACCACCGTGCGTGTCACGATCTCGATCTCGCCGGCGGTCGTCCGAGCGCGTGCGCGGTCGGGGGCAACGTCGTTGACGATATGGCCAAAGCGAATGCCGATGTCACGCTCGACGAGGGAACGGACCGTGGCGCGCATGAGCGCCGGGTCGATTGGGCAGAGGAGGTGATCGAGCGCCTCGGCCAGGATGAGCGACACGGCGCTGTCCGGCACACCCGGATAGCGACGCCGCAGCGGGCCGTACATCCAGTCGTGCAGCTCGGTGATCAATTCGACGCCCGTGCAGCCTGCCCCGGCGACGACGACACGCAGATGGTCTGCGGCCATGTACGGTTCGGCCCGCGCCTCACCGAATCGGCGCTCCAGGTGCGCGCGCAGGCGCAGTGCGTCGCCGATGGTCCTGAAGGGGAGCGCGTGTTCTTCGACCGATCTCAGCCCATAAAAGTTTGTTACCGCCCCGAGCGCGATGACGAGGAAGTCGTACGGGAGTGGCCCCTGCTCGGTCTCAACGCAGCGGCGGGGAAGGTCCACGGCCCGAACCTCGGCCTGCACGAGCCGCACGTCACGCGGCACCAGGCGCGCAAGAGGGCGGGCGATGTGGCGCGGGGCGAGCGCGCCGGTGACGATCTGGTAGAGCAGAGGGGTGAACAGAAAGTACTCGTTCCGATCGACGACCGTGACCTCGGCGCGGCGACCCAGCGCACGGTGCGCCAGCAGCGCGGTGTAGAGTCCGCCGAAGCCGGCGCCGAGCACGAGCACCCTTACTGTCGCTCCGGCCATTCTCCCTACACTGTATCATTGAGCTCAGTGGGCGATAACCAACCGACCGTATGGTGCGCGGTCGAGTCCGTGAAGGAGGAACCCGCATGATCGCCCGACGAGGACATTTCGCGTCCCTTGCGCTTGCCGCGCTCGTTGCAGTCACGGTTGCGGTCGCGATATCTGTCGGCCGGGCCGAGCAGATGGGCCCGGGAATGATGACGGGCGATAACCCGACCCCGCCGGTCAAAGGACTCTACAAAGGGAAAGAGATCATGTTCATCCACACCGAGGCCTCCGATGCCGCGGTGGCCGGATTGCTCACGCGGATGATGGGACCCAAGGTCATCCATGTTCCACGCCTGGCAAGAATCCCCGCGGCGCTCCTTGCCGATGTGTACGTATTTAGCAACGGTGTAAAAGGCGACGGACCGATGGGTTTTCAGCCCGACGTCTTCGATTCCGTGCCGGGAGATGCGCGCTACACGCCACTGCGCGCCCTCGCCCTCGTGACGTGGCGCAGCGGCATCGCTGCAAGGATGCTCCGCTCGGTCGAGGACATCAAGGCCGCCGCGGCAACGGGTCAGTTGACGCTGAAGCGCCCCGGGATCGTTGTCAACATGCCGATCATCACGTGGCCGGGAGGAACACGCTGATCGACGTGGCCGGCTAGTGTGACAGTCCTGCGCATCGCGGGCAGGAAGCCTCGCACGGCTCGACGTGAATCGTCACGTCGACACCAGGCAGCGCTTCTTCAATATGCTGCTCCAGATGATCGCTGAGCTCGTGCGCCTCTCCGACCGTCGTATTCCGATGGAGGACAAGATGCACGTCGATGAACCGGTCGCTCCCCGCCTGGCGGGTGCGCAGCGCATGATAGTTGATGATGTCGCTACGGTGCTCATCGAACACCTGGCGCACCCTGGCTTCTTCCTCGGGAGGAAGGCGCGCGTCCAGCAGACCTTCCAACGAGCGCTTCACGAACGCGGCGCCCATCCACACGATTTGCCCGCCAACGAGCGTAGCGGCGATGGCATCGAGCGGCCCCCAACCGGTCAGAGCCACGAGGCCGACGCCGACAAACACGCCGGCCGACGTGATGACGTCGGCGAGCAGATGCCGCGCCGAGGCTTCCAGTGCGATAGAGTTCCGCGCGCGGGAAATACGGAGCAGGTAGAGCGCCACGGCCAGGTTCGTGGCGGTCGCCACCACCAGAAGCGCGAGGCCGAGCGGAAGCCGGGTGAGGGGGTGCGGGTGGAGCAGACGGTTCACCGCAGCCACGATGACCCCGACGCCCGCCACCACGATGAGCGCCGCTTCGGTCGCGCTGCTCACATACTCGGCTTTGGCGTGGCCGTACTGATGGCCTTCGTCAGGCGGACGAACGGCCACCAGCAGGCTGATCAGGGTGATATTCGCCGCCACAACATTGACGACTGATTCCGCAGCGTCCGATAGGAGCGCCACCGATCCAGTCAGCACGTAGGCGCCGAGCTTCAGCGCGAGGATTGCCACGCTCGTCGCCAGCGCCACGCCGGCTGCGCGCACCCTTAGAGAGAGGCCGCGCGTTGCGGCTACGGTCTGTTCCATCCCATGAACACCTCATCTGATCTTACCCTAAGCCCGCTGCCGCTACCGGGCCTGCCGCGCAAGGGCGCACGGTGCAGCCCCGGGCAGCGCCCCGGGTCTCGGACGTCAACGGATGCGCGGTGGGCTAAGGAGAGCGAACGACGGGAGCCGTCTTCACCTGAAGAAATCGCACAGGCAGCGGCGAGGCCGGCAGGCGAACGATGGCGAACGCGTTGCCCATCGGAAGGCCTTCCGTGTCAATGATCGGGCGCGCGTCGCCGAGCGCGTACGACACGGCGAGCCCGCCGGAGTCGCGGGTGATGAACCTGACCGAAAGCGCCCGCGGCACCTGGGACTCGCCCGCGAAGACCGCAATGACCATGTCCCGGGCAAAGTCCACCGCCGGCGCGGCGCCGGTCCCGGCATGCCGCTTCCAGAGCGCGACCCAGGCCGCCTGGTCACGGATCACGTGCCGCGCCGCGTCGCGCACGCCCGTCTGCCGCCCCGCGGCGATCGTTTCAAACGGCACCGATGCGCCGTCCTGTGCCTGCGCGAATGACGCGCCAAGGCAGAGGATTGACAGCATGGCCGTGATCGTGATCCTCTTCATAGGCCGTCACCAAGTGTTGAGACGGTGGCTTCCGGCTCAAAGTTCCCCACGTCTTCGCCGCCGCGCGTACTTCGCCCTGTGGAGGACGCTATTCTCCGGAGGAGAAGTCTCCCCGGGCTCATCGATTCGCGGAGGTGTGCGATGCGTCGCCTCGTGCTCGCCGTCCTTGTGCTGATCCTCGTGGCCACTGTCGCCGCGGGCGCGGGCGGGACCTACCTGGTGCGCCGCGCCTTTCCCCAAACCACAGGGACGTTGATGGTCTCCGGGCTGAGTCGGCCGGTCGAAGTGATCCGTGACCGGTGGGGCATCCCGCATCTGTTCGCGCAGTCCTCCCGCGACCTGCTGTTCGCGCAGGGTTTCGTGCACGCGCAGGACCGGCTCTGGCACATGGAACTCAACCGCCGGGTCGCCAGCGGGCGGCTGTCTGAAATCTTCGGTGAGGCGGCGCTCTCGACCGACCGCTTTCTCCGCACGATCGGCCTGCGCCGCAGCGCCCAGGCCCACCTGGCTTCGCTGAGTGAGCACAGTCGGGCCAACCTGGAGGCCTACGCGGCCGGGGTCAACGCGTTCATGCAGGGCGCGCGCGACCGGCTGCCGATCGAGTTTGCCTTCTTGCGGTTCGCGCCCGAGCCCTGGACGCCCGCGGATACGCTGGTGTACGGCAAGTTGATGGCGTGGGTGCTGGGTGGAGACTGGCGGGCGGAGATTCTGCGCGAACATCTCCACGCGCGGTTCGGCGAGCGCGCGCTTGAACGGCTCTGGCCGGAGTATCCCGAGGCGCCGATCATCGCGCCCGATGCCACCGGAACCAGTGCCCCTGCGCAGGATCTCCCGCCGCGGCCGGGTGTACCGGCCCCACGGGGACGGCGCGCCGAGTCCGACCGGCCGCAGGATGATCCGCCGATCATCAAGGGCCAGAGGGGGCTGGGGAGCAACAACTGGGTCCTCGCCGCGGACCGCACGACGACCGGCGGGCCACTGCTGGCCAACGACCCGCATCTCGAAGGTCAGATGCCATCGGTGTGGTACCTGATGCACCTCACCGACGACCGGCACTCGATGGCCGGAGCGACCTTCCCGGGCGTGCCCGGTATCATCATCGGGCACAACCGCGACATCGCGTGGGGCGTGACCAACGCCAACCCCGATGTCCAGGATCTCTTCGTCGAGCGGTTTCATCCCAACGATCCGTCGCGCTATCTCTACAAAGGCCAATGGGTGCCGGCAACCGTTGTGCGGGAATCGATCAAGGTCAAGGGGCGAAAAGATCTTGTCGTCGAGGTCGTCCGGATCACCCGCAACGGCCCGGTCATCAGCAATGTCGTCCGCGGCCTCAATGCGTATCTGGCGCTCCGGTGGACCGCGCTCGAGTCGAGTTCGATCGTCGAGGCCGTGGACGCGATCAACCACGCATCTTCGTGGGAAGAGTTCCGTCTGGCGCTGCGCGCGTGGGACGCGCCGTCACAAAACTTCGTCTTCGCCCACCGCAACGGCGACATCGGTTATCAGATGCCCGGCCGGATTCCGATCCGGGCCAGGGGAACGGGTGCACAGCCCTCACCCGGCTGGACGGGAGACTTCGATTGGACCGGGATGGTGCCATTCGATGCGCTGCCGAGTGTCCGGCGGCGCGACGGGTTCATCGTATCCGCCAACAACCGCATCGCGCCACCTGGCTACCCCCACTTCCTCGGCCGTGAGTGGGATCCGGGGTTTCGGGCGCGACGCATCACGGTACTGCTTTCTGAAGGCAAGCACTCCGTGCAAACTCTTCAGCGCATTCAAACCGACGTGACCTCGATCCCCGGCAAGGCGGTCATCGGCGCGCTGCAGGCCGTGAAGATCACCGACCCGGCGCTGCAGCCGCTGTTCACCGAACTTCTGCAATGGGACGGCGTGCTCGCGGCGTCGAGCCGTCCCGCGGCGGTGTATGAAGCGTTCGTTCACTCGCTGCTCAAAGAGGTCTTCCGTCCGCTCGACGACGGGGTCTGGACCAGGTATCTGCGGCACTACGATGCCCCGGTCGTGGCGCTGCTGGGCATTCTCGCAGATCCGTCATCGGGATGGTGGGGCGGCAACCGTGATCGTCTCGTCGAGGACGCGCTGCGCGACGCCGTGCGCGTCCTCGAGACCCGCCTGGGTCGGGATCGCGGCCAGTGGCGCTGGGGCCGGCTGCACCAGCCGACATTTACGCACCCGATCGGCCGCATCAAGGCGCTGGCGTGGGTCTTCAACGTGACGGCGCCAGAGACCGGCGGGGACGCGTTCACGGTGAACAACGGCGCGTTCGATCCCGAAGCGCCGTTCCGCCAAGCGCTCGTCGCCTCGTACCGGCAGATTCTCGATCCGGCCGACTGGGACCGTTCGCTGGTCATCCACACGACCGGGCAGAGCGGCCTGCCATTCCATCGACATTACCGCGACTTCACGGCGCTGTGGGCGCGCGGCGAATACGTGCCGCTGCTGTTCTCACGCCAGCGGATCGAGGAGGCCGCCGCCGGACGGCTGACGCTAGTGCCGTCAAACAAATGATCGACAAGGAATTCCGCACAGCCCTCGAGCAATCGCTGGCCGAGCTCCCGATCGCGGAGTTCTACCTGGGCGGCGAGGTCCCCGAGGGGCTGCCGGCGCTTGAAGACACGAACCTGGAAGGGCCTCTCGAAGAGATTCTCCCCGAGGTGCTCGAGGAGCTCGAGAAGTCGGCCCCCTTCGCGGAGGCCCGTGCAGGAAGAGTTTCCCGAATGGAAAGCCTACCATTTCGATCTGATCTACGACGAAACACAAACGGTGTTGATCGTCGGCATGTTTTTCGTCCCGAGCACACCGGGAAAGGGCCGGATGTTCATTGAGCGAGGCTACGTCGCGCGTCTCGCGAAAGAACGGTACGCGTTCTGGCGGCCACAGGAAGAAGACAAACAGGAGAACGGGAGCACCGGCGCTCCGTATCACTGATCGCCGTCGACCACCCGCACGAGTCTCCCGGGTGGTCTGAGAACACCAAGGCCCGACCTGACGCGCAGGCGGGCCCTGGTGCGCCAAAGCCAGCGATTACTTTTGCAACAGGTACGTCCGGAAGATCGTCGTGGCATCCAGCGTGACGCCGCGAACGTTTTTCTGGGAGATCACGTACGACTGCGCCAGGTTCTGCCAGAGCGGCACCAGGATCGCGCTGTCGGCCAGCTTCTGCTGTGCCTGCCGGTACAGTGCCGAGCGCTTGCTCTGATCCGCCGTCTTCTTGGCATCACCCAGGACCTTCTGAAAGTCGGCGTAGGACTGCTTGTCCGCCGCGCCGGTCGCCTTGTTCAAGAATGTCCCCAGGCCTTCCGGGCTCTCCGTCAACCAGGGCGCCAGAAAGTTATCCGGGTCGACGAAATCCGGGAACCAGCCGAGCAAGAACATCCCGAACTGGCCCTTGGCCATGGCTTTCGTGTAGTCGCCCCACTCGGATGACTTCACCTCAACGGTCATCAGGCCGGTCTCTTCGAGCGAGGACTTGAGCACCGCCGCCGCGTCGGCCTCGGTGTTGCCGTAGTGGGTCGGCGTGTACCACAGCGTGACCGACAGCTTGTTGGTATTCGAATAGCCGGCCTCCCCCAGTAAGCTCTTCGCTTTCGCCACATCCCGCTTGGGGAAGGCGTCCACGTGGCTCCACATGCCTGGGGGCACCATGCTGTACAGCGGCTGGTTCAGACCGCCGAAGACGTCACTGACGATTCGATCGCGGTTCACCGCGTAGGCCACGGCCTGGCGCAGCTTGGCGTTGTCGAACGGCGACGCGGTCACGTTGAACACGATGTACCGGACCGACGGGAACGACTGGCTGCGGACAACTTGAAGTTTGTCGTTGTTCGACAGGCGCTTGATGTCTTCGGGGCTGAACGACCGGTAGCCGACGTCCACCTGCCCCGACTGCACCGCGGCCGAGAGCGCCGCTGAGTCTGCATAGAAGACGGTGATCACGCGGCGGCTCTTCGGCCTGGTTCCCCAATAGCTGCCATAGGCTTCGTAAACCGTGCGCTGGCCGGGAGTGTGCTGCGCGAGGCGGTAGGGGCCGGTGCCGGCATACTGAACGCCTTTAGCGAACGCACTCGCGGGGGTCGTCTTGGGACTGACGATCACCGAGATGGCGATGGACTCGGAAATTCGGGAGAGGAATGTCGCGTCGGCGTCCTTGAGGGTGAAGCGCACGGTTGCCGGATCCACTGCGTCCACTGACTTGATGTTTTCGATCAGCCCCAGCGCGCCGTTTGGACCCTTCAGCTTGAACGCCCGGTCGAAGGAAAACTTGACTGCCTGAGCGTTGAACGGCGCTCCGTCAGTGAACGTCACCCCACGGCGCAACTTGAACGTGTAGACCTTCCCGCCGTTCGAGAGGGCCCATGAGGTGGCCAGCGACGGGACGATCTCGGTCGTGCCCGGCTTGAACGCGACCAGCGCCTCAGCCGTGTTCTGAAAGACGTGCCAGGT
>JBOGSE010000935.1:0-4762 GCA_050694895.1 bacterium
GTGTTCCCCGTTCAGACGACGAGGACGCGCAGCGGCCGGCTCACGGACGCCCTCCCGGCCGGTTGCCCCGGCCCGGCTTGATCTTCCGGCGCTTTGGGATGCGGAGGATGTCCGGGCGCCGGTCCCGGGGTGGTCCGCCGGCGGGCCCGGGGGGGCGTGGGCTCGGGCGCGCTCCCGGGCCGCCACGCGGGGCATCGGGCTCGACCATCCGAAGACGCTCCATCGTCCCCGAGGCCGGGATCACGTGACGCTTAGCCTGTGGCTGCCCGGAGAGCCCCCGCGGGGGTGAGGCGGCGCTCCAGGTAGCCGGCGTAGCGGGACATCCCGTAGGTGCACAGCCAGTAGACCACCGCGATGAAGAGGTAGAGTTCGAAGGGGCGGATCTCCCGGTTGTTCACGATCTGGGCGGCCTTGGTCGGGTCCACGTAGCCGATGATGGATGCCAGCGACGTGTCCATGAACAGGATGATGAACCGGGTGACGATGCAGCCGTGAAAAGTAGAAACAAGAGCGACGCCGGGAGATCCGCACGCCGGCGCATTCGGGTGAGTCGTTCACGCTATTGGTGCAGGATCTTGGACAGGAAGAGTTGGGCGCGCTCTGAGCGGGGGGTGCCGAAGAACTCCTCCGTGGGCGCGTCTTCCACGATCTCGCCGTGGTCCATAAAGATCACGCGGTGCGCGACCTTCCTGGCAAAGCCCATCTCGTGCGTGACCACCATCATGGTCATGCCTTCCTGGGCGAGCTGGACCATGACGTCGAGCACCTCGTTGATCATCTCGGGGTCGAGTGCCGAGGTCGGCTCGTCGAACAGCATCGCGATCGGGTCCATGGCGAGGGCGCGCGCGATCGCGACGCGCTGCTGCTGGCCGCCGGAGAGCTGGCCAGGATACCTGTGCGCAAATGCCTTCAGCTCGACGCGCTCGAGGAGCTTCATCGCCTTGTCGGTCGCCTCCTCATTCGAGCGCCCGAGGGCCTTGATCTGCGCGAGGGTAAGGTTGTCGGTCACCCGCATGTGGGGAAACAGCTCGAAATGCTGGAACACCATCCCGACCCGCGATCGCAGCTTCGGCAGGTCCGTACCCTTGGCCCCCAGCGACACCCCGTCCACCAGGATCTCGCCCTGCTGGAAGGGCTCCAGCGCGTTCACGACCTTGATGAGGGTGGATTTACCGGAGCCCGAGGGGCCGCACACCACCACCACCTCACCCTTGGCCACCTCCGTAGAGCAGTTCTTGAGCACCTGGAAGCTGCCGTACCACTTGCTTACGTTGCGGATGGAGATCATCGAGACCACTCTCTTCGTCAATGAATGATCGCGATGCGCTGCTGCAGTCGCCGCACATAATTCGAGGCGGTCAAGCTGAGGAGGAAGTACACGATGGCGGCGAACAGGTACATCTCCACGAGCCGGTGGTCGCGGTTGGCGATCTTGGCTGCGGCCCCCAGGAAGTCGGTGATGGAGAGGACGTAGACGAGGGAGGTGTCCTGGAACAGGATGATCGTCTGCGTGAGCAGCACCGGCAGCATGTTGCGGAACGCCTGGGGCAGCACGATCTTCCCCATCGTCTGCCAGTAGGTGAGCCCCAGCGCGTAGCCCGCCCAGACCTGCCCGCGCGGGATGGACTGGATGCCGGCGCGCATGATCTCGCAGTAATACGCGGCCTCGAATATCGTGAAGGTGATCACCGAGGACCAGAAGGCGCCCACTCTGATCGGCTCCCTGGCGCCGATGATCCAGCCGCCGATCCAGGGCACGAGGAAGTAGAACCAGAAGATGACCAGCACCAGCGGGATCGCGCGCATGAGATTGACGTAGCTGCCGGCGAACAGGGCGACCGGCCTGAAGCTGGAAAGCCGCATCATGGCGAGCAGCGTGCCGAAGATGATGCCCCCGGTCATTGCCATGAGCGTCAACGTGACGGTGAACGTCATTCCTTCCCTGAAGAGGTAGGGCAGGGATCGTTGGATGACGTTGAAGTCGAACCCGGCGAACATGGCCCGTTCCTGCTGGGGGTTTGGTCCCTAGTGCCCTGCTAGCGGTGCGCCGGCGCCCGTGCCAATGTAGCCGGGCACCTGCACCTGCTTCTCCAGCGAGCGCATCGAGAGCACGACCACGATGTTGAGGAAGATGTAGATGACGGTGGCCCCGGTGAACGCCTCGAACACCTGGAAGCTGAACTCCTGCATGGAGCGGGCGCGCGCGGTAAGCTCCAATAGGCCGATGGTGAGCGCCACCGCCGAGTTCTTGATGATGTTCATGAACTCGGAGGTGAGCGGCGGCAGCATGATGCGGAAGGTCATCGGCAGGAGCACGTACCGGTAGGTCTGCGGCAGCGTGAGTCCGAGGGCCATTCCTGCCATGGACTGGCCGCGGGGCAGCGACTGGATGCCGGCCCGCACCTGCTCGGCGATCCGCACGGAGGTGTAGATCCCAAGGCACAGCACCGCCGGAACGAACGACGCCCAGGGCGGCGGCATCTGCTTGATCGCGTCGCCGAGTGCCTGGGGGACTAGTTCGGGGAGCACGAAGAACCACAGGAACATCTGCACGAGCAGCGGGATGTTTCGGAACAACTCGACGTACGCGGTGGTGAGCCGCACCACCCAGGGCAGGGGCGTCGTGCGCAGCGTCCCGACGATGGCGCCGACGGCTAGGGCGATGATCCACGCCGAGAGGGCCGTGGCGATGGTCCAGATGAGGCCTGAGATCAGCGTGCTGAAATAGGTGCCCGAGGCGTCGGGCGCCAGCTCCCAGAATATGCGCCAATTCCAATTGTATTTCATGGCGACGCCGGTTCAGTGGATTTCGGCGGGGGGTACCCCGGCGAAGCCGACGTGGGCCGGTGCATGCGCCAGTTCCTCGGACTTCGCCTTGGCAACCCGTGCTCCTCAGACGGCAAGGTGATGGGCAACCCGCCCGAAAGAAAAGACGGGGCGGAGCGCGCCCCGTCATGCAGTCCCATTGCCCCCTCGCGGTCTCTATTTATAGGCGTTCGGGTCGCCCGAGTCGGTCGGATTGGCGACCACTTTCTTGAACTGCGCACTCATCGGCACGTTGAGGTTGATCCCCTTGGGCGGCACCGGCGCGAGGAACCACTTCTCGTAGATCGGGTTGATCTGGCCGCTCTTGTAGAGGCCCGCGATCGCGCCGTCCACCACCTTTTTGAACGCCGCGTCGTCCTTGCGGACTATGATGCCGTACGGCTCGACCGTGTACGCCTCCTCCGAGACCATGTAGTCCGCCGGGGTCTTCGAGCTGGCCACCAGGCTGTAGAGCAGGATGTCGTCCATGAAGAACGCGACCGCGCGGCCGGTCTCCACCATCAGGAACGACTCGGAATGGCCGTTCGCCGAGACGACGCTCATGCCGAGGTTCTGCTTGCCGTTCTCCTCGGTGACCCACTTCAGGTTGGTTGTGCCCGCGGTGGACACCACCGTCTTGCCCTTGAGGTCCGCGAGCGTCTTCACGTTTGAGGACTTCTTCGCCACGAAGCGGTTGGCGGTTACGAAGTGGGTAATGGCAAACCACACCTGCTTCTGGCGCTCGAGGTTGTTGGTGGTCGAGCCGCACTCAATGTCAATGGTGCCATTGGCCATGAGCGGAATACGGTTGGCCGAGGTGACGAGCTGGTACTTGATGTCGATCTTCGGGATCTTCAGCTTGGCCTTGATCGCGTCCACGATCCGAGAGCACATCTCCATGGTATACCCGACAGGCTGCTGCTTGTCGTCATAGTACGAGAAGGGGATCGAGGCGTCACGGTGCCCGATGGTGATCGAACCGCTGTCTTTGATCTTTTTCAGCGTACCTTCCTGCGCCATGGCAGGGGACGCGAGCGCCGCCACGGCGATCAACGCGATTAACAGGTAGGCGGTCTGTCTTACTGGTCTCTTCATGAGCGTCTCCTCCCGGGTGATGCGCGTCACCGCGCGATGTTTAGGAAATGATTCTCGGCAAGGTGCAGAGCGCTCCCGGATTGAACGCCTGCCGAACGTGAGGCGACGGCGTCACCCAATAGCGCCCAATAGGAAGTTTGGAAAGTGCCGCTGGGTGGGCGGGGGAGAAACCGACCCGTCAGCCGGGCGGGGCGCCCGCCTGAGGAGCGCGCCGCCGGTGGGTGGCACCCAAACCCTGCCCACAGTAGGGCACCGTATCAGGGCCAGGAGCGGGAGTCAAGGGCAATTGTAGCACGGTGTATTTGCTCAGTGAAAATGTCCTCTCCCTAAGGCCTGGGCCCGCCGGCCGCGCTTGCGGGCTCGCAGTTGACCGGGATCGGGAGGGGCCGGGGTGGTGGCGACGAGACGGTCGTGGACGTACACCCGCCAGGACCAATCAAGGCAGTGCACCACGTCGGCGGTGGCCTTGGCGTACCCCCGCCGCGCGGGGCCTGGCTGAAGCTGCAGGACCTGGTCGAAGACCTGGATGGTGTTATCGGCGGCCACCTGCCGCGGGTAGTGGAAGGCGCAGATCCGGTCGAGGTCCAGCCCCCGGGGCAGCGCCGGTACCCGCTGGCGGCGACCGTCGGCGGCACGGCGAACTGGCTATTGAAGGCCGGGAGGAACGGCGCGGCGAGGAAGGCGTCGCCCGCCGGCAGGCAGGAATTTTGCTCGCCGCCTCAGGCCGCCTTCTCCCGCCCGTGAGGCCGCGGGAGGCGCCCAGCGGGAAACGTCTCGACCGCCACCGTTCAAGGCCCTCCCCATATGGAGCGGCGCCCCCCCTGCTCTCCCCGGGGGTCCGGGTGCCCCATGGTCCCGGCCC
>JBOGSE010000936.1:0-4325 GCA_050694895.1 bacterium
GAGCCATGTTGACCGTTGGTTCTCACGTCACAACTGGTGTCGCATAAGCCGCCTTACGTGTTCTTCCACCCCATCAGGTCCAATGGACTGTGCACGCCACGCCCTTTGTTGAGCACGTGGGTGTAGATCAAGGTGGTGCTCAAGTCTCTGTGCCCGAGGAGCTCCTGAACGGTGCGGATGTCGTGGCCGTCCTCCAGGAGGTGCGTGGCGAAGGAGTGGCGCAGGGTGTGGGGGCTGCTGCGTATTCCGGCGATCGTGAACAGCGAGTCCGGCCGATCGTGAACGCGCAGTTCGCGGGATCGTGAACACGCGTTCCGGTGATCGTGAACACGCATCGGAGCGCAGCGACGCTCGTGATTGTCCTCATTTCTCCGTCTACGTCAAGCACTGAGTGCGAGATCGGATCACTTGCCCTCCTTCCGGGGTGGATGTGCCTTCGTGGGGCGGCTGGGGGCTTCGACGCGCTCGGGGTCAGGATGGCTCCGGTGGGCGCGGACCTTGGGGTCCCGCAGCGAGGGCCCCTGTAGCTCGAGGCGGTGGGCCGTGTGGACGAGGCGGTCGCAGATGGCGTCGGCCAGAGTGGGATCTCCGATGGCCTCGTGCCACGCCTTGATGGGGAGCTGGCTGGTGATGAGGGTCGAGGCCCGCTCGGTGCGGTCCTCGAGGACCTCAAGGACATCATGCCGTTGCGGCCCGGCGAGCGGGGCCAGACCCCAGTCGTCGAGCACGAGTAGGGCGGTCTTCGCCAGCTTGGCGAGCTGCCGCGTGTAGGAACCGTCCCCACGGGCGACGGCGAGGTCGTGCAGCAGGCGGGGGACGCGCACGCGGTAGGCGGAGTACCCGGCGCGGCACGCCCGCTCGGCAAAGGCGTCCGCCAGCCACGACTTGCCGATCCCGGTCGGCCCGATGATGACCAGATTCTGGTGCTGCTGGATCCAGGCACAGGTGGCGAGAGAGCCGACGAGGGCCTTGTCGAGCCCGCGCCGGGGCGCCTGCCAGTCGATGTCTTCGAGGGAAGCCTGATGGCGGAGGTTGGCGACCTGCAGGCGCCGCTGGAGCTTGCGTTGTTCGCGGGCGGTCCATTCGTGATCGATGAGCATGCCGACTCGATCCTCGAAGCTGAGGTCGGCAAACTGGGCCGAGGTCAGTTGTCGCTGGAAGGCCTCGGCCATGGCGGTCAGGTGCATCGCGGTCATCTTCTCGACGGTGGCGTGCATGAGCATGGCGTCTCCTTTCCGGGAATCACACGACGCCCAGGGCCTCAGCGGCGCCCGCGCGCCGCCGGGGTGAGGGCCGGGGTTGCGGGGGTCTCCCCCCGAGTGCGAGGCCGTAGACGCCTCCAGGACGCGTTGTGCGGGGGCGTCCCATACCGGCCTATCGCCTTCCGCGGGCGTTTTCGCCCGATTCGGGAGTCGACGCCGCGACCTCGTGAGGGTCGGCATAGTACGCGGCGCCGCGGAGGTTGGGGTGGAGCGCGATGACGGGGGCCGGGACGGCGGACTCGTCCAGCGGGAGGTGCTCGAGCCCAGTGGCCAAGATGTTCTGCACCGTGCGGTAGCGCGGCGCGCCCAACTGCGCGGCCCGCGCACACGCGGCTTCCAGTCGCTCGCTGCCATAGCGCTTCCCGAGCCGCAGCACCCCCAGGCACGCCCGATAGCCCTGCTCCGGGTGGGGCCGGCTGGCGAGGATGTCGGCCACGACCTGCGCGGTGGCCGACCCGGTCTTCGCGGCCCACGCGATGAGCCGCGAAGGCGTCCACTCCGCGTGGGCCCGGTGGGCGTGCGGCATGTGCTCGGGCTGGGTCGACACCTGCCCCCGCCCGGCGAGCCGGCGATGCGAAGCGATCCGTCGGCCCTTGAGAAAGACCTCGACCGTCGTGGCCGTCAGCCGGGCCTCGACGCGCTGGTGGACCAGCTGATAGGGGACGCTGTAGTAGTTGTGGCCGACCTCGATGTGGTAGTCGATGTTCACGCCGCAGTCCGTCCACACCGCGAACTCGTAGGGCGTCGGCGGCAGGGGCCGGAGCGCGGGACGATCGAGCCGCTCGAAGAGCTCGCGCCGGGACCCGCCGAGTTTCTTCATCGGGCGGTCGTTGAGCGCCCGCAGGAGTTCGCGGATCGCGGCGTTCAGTTCGGCGAGATGAAAGAAGCGACGGTGGCGGAGCGTGGCGAGGATCCATCGCTGGGCCAGGAGTACACCCGCCTCCGCCTTGGCCTTATCCCGTGGGCGGCCACTGCGCGCGGGCACGATCGCGATGCCGTAGTGGCGAGCCCACTCGAGGTACGTCCGGTTGATCATCGGCTCGTACCGACACGCCTGGGTCACGCCGCTGCGCAGGTTATCCGGGACGACGATCGCCGGGCTGCCCTGGAAGAAGCTCAGCATGCGGACGTGGGCACTGATCCACGACGGCAGATCCTGGGTGAGGCACGCCTCGGCGAAGGTGTAGTTCGAGGCGCCGAGGACGCCGACGAACAGCTCGACCGGGACGAGCTCGCCGGTCTTGGGATCGCACAGCACCGGCCGCTGGCCCGAGAAGTCGACGAAGGCCTTCTCGCCGGCACGGTGGACCTGCCGCATCGTCGGGGCCAGCGTGCGGACCCAGCGGTAGTAGTGGAGGCAGAACTGGCTGTAGCGGTACCCGTCAGGGTGAGCGTCGAGGTACTCCAGCCACAGGCGCTGGAGGGTGACGCCGGGGTGCTTGAGTTCCTGGTGAAGCCACGCCATGTCTGGCAGTGGCCGGGGAACGCCGACCAGGTCGTGCACCCGCTGGAAGAGCCGGCCCTCCAGCTGGCGGTCGTCCAGGTCGTCCGGGAGCGGCCAACTCAGCCCGGCCTGGGTGGCCCGGCGGCCATATTCGGACACGGTCCCCAGGCCAACCCCACAGGCGCGGGCCACGGCCCGCTGGGGCAGGCCGCAGGCCCACCGCAGTCGCAGGATCTCGCGGATCTGTCGCATCAGCAGCCTCTCCGTTGGCATCCAGGCACCTCCTTTGATCGGGAGGTACCTTACCGGTGCCGCGGCGCTACCGATGCGTGTTCAGCATGGCCGGAATCGGCGTTCGGGATCCCCCGGAACGGGCGATCACCTTCCGCCGGAATCCGTGTTCAGGATCCTCCGGAACCGATGTTCACGATCGACCGGAATCGGCGTTCAGAATGCTCCGGAATACGCAGCCTATCCCCACCAGATGAGCGGGGGGATGCGCCAGCGGGTCGTGGGGGCGATCGCGATCGCCTGTCGGCCCGGCGTCCTGATCGCCGACGAGCCCACGACGTCCCTGGACGTCACGATCCAGGCCCAGTACCTGCGCCTGCTGAAGGAGCTGCAGCAGGAGCTGGGCCTGGCGCTCATCTTCATCACGCACGATTTCGGGATCGTGGCGAAGATGTGCGACCGGGTGGCGGTGATGTACGCGGGGCGGATCGTCGAGCACGCCGGGGTGCGGGAGCTCTTCAACCGCCCCCGGCATCCCTACACCATCGCCCTGCTCAACGCCGTGCCCCGGCTCGAGCGCCGGGTGGAGCGGCTCGCCTCGATCGAGGGCCAGCCGCCCCCGCTCTACGATCTGCCCGAGGGCTGCCCCTTCGCGCCCCGCTGCGTCCATGCCCGGGAGGTGTGCCGGCGCGAGTATCCGCCCGAAGTCGCGGTGATGGACGGGCACCGGGCGAGCTGCTGGAAGGTCGCGGAGCACTGGGATGGCTGAGGCGGTCCTCGAGGTGCGCGGACTCAAGAAGCATTTCCCGGTCAGGCGGGGCGTGCTGGTGAGCCGCGTGGTCGGCTGGGTCAGGGCGGTGGACGAGGTGAGCTTCGCCGTCGCCCGGGGGGAGACCTTCGGGCTGGTGGGGGAGTCCGGGTGCGGGAAGACGACCACGGCGCGGGTCATCCTCCGCCTGGAGCGGCCGACGGCGGGGGCCGTCCTGGTCTCCGGCCGGGACATCGCGCCGCTCGCGGGCCGCGACCTCCAGCGCTACCGCGCCTCCGTGCAGGCGGTGTTCCAGGATCCCTACAGCTCGCTCAACCCGCGGAAGCGCGTGCGGGCGATCGTCGGCGAGCCGGTCGTCGTCAACCGCGCGCTGCCGCGGCGAGCCGTCGCCGGGCGGGTGGCGGAGCTGCTCGCGCAGGTGGGGCTGCCGCCGAAGAGCGCGGAGCTCTACCCGCACGAGTTCAGCGGCGGCCAGCGGCAGCGCATCGCGATCGCGCGGGCCCTGGCCCTGAATCCGAGCCTGGTCGTCCTCGACGAGCCGGTCTCCGCGCTCGACGTCTCCATCCGCGCCCAGATCATGAATCTCCTGAAGGACCTCCAGGGGCGGCTCGGCCTGACC
>JBOGSE010000937.1:0-2725 GCA_050694895.1 bacterium
CCAGGCCGCCGAGGTCCTCGCCGGCGTGCCCGACCTCGCGCCCGCCGTCATCGAGCACCTGCCGGTTGAGCGCCAGGAGACGCTGCTTCGGCAACTCGCCCCGCAGCAGGCATCGGATGTCCTGGAAGAGATGGCGTCGGATGAGGCCGCCGACCTGCTCGGGGAGCTCCCTGCCGCCCAGGCCGAACAGCTCCTGAAAGGCATGGCGCCCGCGGAGGCGGCCGACGTCCGCGAACTGCTCGCCTACCCACCGCACACCGCCGGGGGCCTGATGGCCACAGAGGTGGTCACCGTGCGCGCCGAGGGGACCGTTGGGGACGCGATGAGCCGCCTCCAGGAGATCGCGCCCGATGCCGAGACGATTTACTATGTGTATGTCGTCGATGCCGCCGGGCGTCTGGTCGGCGTCGTGTCGCTGCGCGATCTCATCCTCGCCCGACCGCTTGCGCCGCTGGCGTCGATCATGCGCACCAGCGTCGTATCGGCGCGCGTGGACGACGACCAGGAAGCGGTGGCACGAGCGTTTGAGAAATACCGTCTGCAGGCGCTGCCGGTTGTTGATCCCGGCAACAGGCTTCTGGGGGTTGTGACAGTTGACGACATCATCCACGTCGTGACAGAAGAGGCGTCTGAAGACGCGTACAAACTCGCGGGCCTCGTCGAGGAGGTTGAGGCGCTCGATTCCCCGTTCACGCGCGCGGCCAAGCGTCTGCCCTGGCTGCTGGCGCTGCTCGTGGCCGAAGGGGTCGCGGCGCGGGTGATTGGCGGATTCGAGCAGACGCTCGCGGCCGTCATTGCGCTGGCGTACTACATCCCGGTGGTGACAGACATGGCCGGCAACATGGGCATCCAGTCGGTCGCCGTCGCCGTGCGCAGCATCGCGACCGGTGAGGTGGATCGCCGTTCATACCGTCAGCTCATCCTCCGTGAATGTCTGGTTGGCGCCAGTGCCGGGGCGGCCAGCGGTCTCGCAGCGATGGGGGTTGCCGTCGCCCTGCAGGGTGACCTGCTGCTTGGGGTCACGGTCGGCGCCACCGTGGCGGCGGTCATGGCGATCGCCGCGCTCCTCGGCTCGACGGCGCCCCTCGTGCTCACGATGATGCGGAAAGATCCCGCGGTGGCATCCGGACCGTTTGTGACGTCTTCCATGGATGTGGTCACGATTCTCATTTACTTTACCGTGGCGGTCCTGATCTTCCGGGGCCGTCTGGGCGGGTAGCGGGGCTCTGGCGGTGGGACTCTACAAGATCGAAGGCATTGTGCTTCGACGTCGCAACCTGGGAGAGGCTGACCGTCTCGTGACCGTGCTCTCGCGCGACCGCGGGAAGCTGACCGCCGTCGCGAAGGGTGCGCGCCGGCCGCGCAGCCGGCTGGGCGGACGCCTGGAACCGCCGACGCGCTTCAGAGCGCTGGTCGCCGAGGGGCGCAGCCTCGATATCATCTCCCAGGTCGAGGTGATCGACGCACACGCGCCGTTGCGCGACGATCTCGAGCGGATGGGCGCCACCGCCGTCATCCTCGAGCTCACCGACCGGGGTCTGGCCGAACGCCATCCGCATCCGGAGGTGTACCGCCTGCTCGCGGACGCACTCGGGCTGCTGCGGGCCGGTACGGGTGCGCCGCCTGAGCTGGCAGGCCTCTGGTTCGCGGCCCGCCTGCTCGTGCTCACCGGCCACCGGCCGGCCACGGAGCGCTGCGCGGTGTGCGGAAAACGGACGCGCGGACGCTCGATGTGGAGCGCGACCCTGGGCGGATGTCTGGATGAGGCCTGCCGCGCGCGCGATCCGCGCGCCACGTCGATGACGGCGGGCGCCGCGGCGTTGGTGGTGTTTCTGCTCGACGCCCGACCCGCAGCGCTGCGCCACGTCCACGCGACCCCTGAAGAGGTCGCGGCCGTCGCGGAGGCCTTGCGCGCGTACGCCGAGGTCTGCTGGGATGCGCGTCTGCGGGCCCCGGCTGTTGTCGGCCGCCTGCGTGACGCGGTGAGGGTGGCCGAGGCCACGCGCGCATACAGGACTTAGGGACAGCCCTCTGTGGTATATTCAAGAGCAGGAGGTGCTGCGATGGAGATCGACCTCGATCGGGCGCGCAAGGCCATCATTGAACTCGGCGCCGCGCTGGCAGAGGCGCGTGGGGTTGTGCGCACGGGCCCACGCTCCGTCGTGCGCGTGAAAACCGAGTCGGATGTGATTGAGCTGCCGGTCTCGTGGGCGCTTGTGGGACTGGCCGCGTTTCTGGCGGCCGCCCTGATCTCCACCATGCCAGTGCCCTCGATCCGTCCGCGCGTGCGCGACCGCGAAGAGGAGCCGCTGGGCATCGGGTAGAAACGCCCGCGCGTGCCAGGCCCGCGCGCGTCGAGCGAAATTTCGGCAGAGCGCGTCCCGTTTTGGGACGCGTTTCGTTTCTGGCTGCTGCTGGGGTTCATCAACTTCGGCGGTCCGACCGGCCAGATCGCGATGATGCATCAGGAACTGGTCGACCGCCGCCGCTGGATCAGCGACGCCCGTTTCTTCCATGCGTTGAACTACTGCATGCTGCTGCCGGGTCCTGAGGCGCAGCAGCTCGCCACGTACGTGGGCTGGCTGCTCCATCGCACGGCCGGCGGGCTCGTCGCGGGGGTGTTCTTTGTCCTCCCGGCGTTCTTCGTGTTACTCGGCCTGTCGTGGCTGTATGCCGTCCACGGCACGGTCCCGTGGATCGCGGCAATCTTCTACGGGCTGCGGGC
>JBOGSE010000938.1:0-1159 GCA_050694895.1 bacterium
TCACGCGTCTATCACCTCCGGCATGTAATGCGGGACAGAATGCGGACGTACACTCGGCGTCCTCGGCCTTCACCTCCTCTCACTCAATCGGCTCGTGATGACGTCCGAGCCTCGACGTTGTGGCAAAACGGTCCCCACCCGGCTCCCTACGGGGAGTTTGCGTGAGGGTCCTTGCAATTATTCTTTTCGTTTCTGCCGAGATGGTGGATTGGTAGTCTTCTGTCTGGGCGTAGCGCGTCCCTTTACGTTTTAGGGGCAGTCCTGCGGTGCCGCGCTCGCGCGGCGGAGACCGTTATGGGGATAACGTCGGCGGGGGACCGCCTGTCTGTCCGGGTGCTGCGGCGTCGGCCCGGCTGCTGATCGTGAGGCCCTGGGCGTCCAGACGCACCGAGCGGATCTTGAAGGTCACCGGCCAGTCCCGCTGATGGACAACCGGATTGATGTGGCGCTCCACTTCCCGGATCACCGAGACCGGCAGCGGCAGTCCGTCGGCATGCAGCGTTTCGATGTAGAAGTAGATCTCGGTCGTCCCGTCGACGGCGAAGAATCCCTTCATCCGCATCCGCCTGACAGCCCCGCGGAACGTCACGGTACCGCTCCCGAGAAGGTAGCCGTCCTCGGCCCACAGCCGGATGTCCTGCGCCGGGCTGTTGCTGCCAAGGCGGTCCCGCATGACCTTTGAGGTGCCGGCGTTGAAGTGCTCCTCCATGCTCCGAAGCAGCACGCGGACCTGCAAGGAACTGTCGCGAGCGTCGAGGACCCGAAGCTTTCCGGCGCGCAACGCTTCGGGGTCGAGACTCACTCCGACGAGATTGATCGTGGCCTCGTCAACGCGAAGCCCCTGCGTGAGCATGACGCGGCGACCGATCACGGTGACCCGCGCGTACCCTCCGTCGTACAGGTCAGGGATCGCCTCGATCCTCAACTCGTCGGCGGAGTGCAAGAAGGCCTCGAACGCGCGCCGAAGGAGGGCCTCGTCGGCGGCCGCCGGGGCGGCCGCGGCGACGGCAAAGATCGCGCCGGCCGCCAGCGTCATCAGACCGTGCCACGCTCTCCTGTTCATTCAGTGCACGCTCGTCCCGCCGGCCCGGCTATCGTGCCGGGGCCGTGGCCAGATTGAAGACCGTATGGTGCTCATCAGGATCGTAGCCACCATACA
>JBOGSE010000939.1:0-5666 GCA_050694895.1 bacterium
GATCAGCGCCACGTAGAGAACGCGGTCGGCGGCATGGCCACTGAACAGGGACGAAACAGCTGGACGCTCGCCGACGCGACGGCCTATGGCACGCCAGGCGGGCTGTGCGTGCTCCTCATATTCCGCCGGCCCTGATCTCACCATACCCGTAGGCTATGCAAGGAAAACTAGAGTGGGCTACTTGCGGCCCTTATCGCCATGACCGCCGCCTCCATGGCCACCACCGCTATGGTCATCACCGCCATGGCCACCACCGCCGCGCCCACCGTGGTGCGGTTCGTCACTACGAGGGCTGTCCTCGCCGCGGGGGTCGCTGGCGTCCGAGCCGCTTGATGGGGATTTGACGTCCGCCGGGCCGTCATCGACACTCCTATTGCTTGCTGCCGCACCGTCGGTTTGCTGGCCGTTCGGCTCGGGAGCCGCCGCCCGCTCCTGTGCAACGGCGTCTGCGCCGCTTTGATCTCGGCCGGCGATGCGCAGCGCGCCGCTGTGCTCTGGGCCGCTTGAATCACCCTCGGGCCGAGTCTGACCGCGCGCCCGGTCCGCCGCGTCGTGGCCGTCGTGTTCGGCCCGCCGCGTTCCGCGCCGCACCAGCGTCAGTCTGGCTGCGGCGCCCGCGGACGGCTCCATGATCGGCCTTGCGGGAGGGACGTCCGCCGCGACGCTCACGACCGCCGGACGAGGTGCGCTCACCTGGGCCGGGACGGATGTGCGCCGCTGGAACAGCGCGCGCACCACCCGCTCCGCGGCGTCCTGAAGGAGCACGATCGGGCCCCGGATGATGACGTGCCCGACGCCAAAAGGGGATGAGATCGACACCACCCCGCCGAGGACCACGCCAGCGACCACGATGAGTACTGCCAGCCGCCTTCGCACGATGGCGCCCCCCTTCGTGTGGCTATGAGCGATGCAGAGGGCGGATAGACGGAGGGCGATGTGGACGGCGCGGCACGACTCTGGGTGGAATTCGGTGACGATCCCTCTGCTCGATCTCTCGCCTGTGCTGCCTGACCGCTTTTGCAACTTCGGGCTTGCCTTTTTCCCGCCTTGTGATCCTGAGCTTCGCGGGTTCGTTGGTCCGTTCATCGAACCGGTGGCGGAGCACGCCGGCGGTCCTGTTCACTCGATCCCTGGCGACCACTTTGGTGGTGCCGCCGGCCATGACACCGGCCGGTGCCAGCCTCATCGATAGGCCGTTCATCCTGACCGTTTCCGGGTTCCGGCCGGCGTCGAGACGGCCGGGATGCGTGACGTCCGTGGGCCGGGAGACAACGCGGTCCCGCGTGGGGTGGGGCGACGTTGCGCGGCGGCCGCACCGTGCCCATCGCCGACACTATTGCCGCCGAATCGGTCACGGCCCGCATCACCTGCGCGGCCGCGTTAGTCAGGACTATGGGCGCGCGGACGATGACATCTCCGATGCCGAAGGGTGTGGAGACCGACGTAAGGCTCCCAACGGCAAGAAGCACCCCAAGTACCTGAACGGGCAAAAACCTGCGCACCGCAGTCCTCCCCAGGACTTCACGAGGTATATGCACCTTCCAACCGCCTCCTAGACAAGCAGGACTAGTCCGGCCGACCGGGGGGCATGTTCTCGATATGGTCGCTCTTTGGGCCCGGCTGACGCTGCTGCAGCGTTTTACGGCCGCCAGCGCGGCGATCGCCGTGGCCCTGGCCGTGTTGTTGTCCATTTTGGCCGTGCGCGTGATTCAGTCGGTCGCGGTCAAGGACGAGGCTCAGGTCGCGGCCGAGCTCGTTCTGCGAACCTTATCCCCGCAGCTCCGACCGTCCGATTTTCAAGGAGCATTCCCAGACGAGCGCCGCACGCTGCTCGACGCGTTGTTCCGTGCGCACGGGATTTCAGACAAAATTCTCCGCGTTCGCCTGTGGCACGCCGACGGGCGGCTACTCTACAGCAATGTTCCCGAGTCCAGACTGGTCCCCGTCCGCGCCGACCTCTCCTCGCAGGATGGATACCGGCAGTTCGTTCTCAGACGGCAGGGGATAGAAGAAGGCGACCCCGGCGTCGCCCGTGTGTTTGTCCCGGTGCAGGTCGCCGGAAATCCGCGCACTGTCGCGGCATTTGAGATCTTTTATGACCTGACCGTCCTCAACCACCGGCTGGCCACCCTCAGGCGCACGATCTGGACCGCTGTGCCACTCGGCCTCTTCATCCTCTATGGGTCGGTGTTCGTGCTGGTCCGCAGAGCGTCGCGGCAGCTGCTGAAGCAACAGAATGAGCTCATCTCCGCCCACCTCGGCACCTATCAGGCCCTGGCCGGCGCGATCGACGCCAAGGACTCATACACCGGTGACCACTCGACGAGCGTGGCCAATCTGGCCGAAGAGGTCGGACGGGTGCTGAGCCTACGGGCAGATGTGTTGGAGGATGCGAAGATTGCCGCGCGCCTGCACGACGTCGGGAAGATCGGCGTTCCCGACGCCATCCTCATGAAGCCCGGCCCGCTGACGCCCGAGGAATGGACCGTAATGCGCAAGCACGCCGAAGCGGGATTTGAGATCCTGCGGCACGCCCCGCTGTCGGACGCCGTCAAGCAGGCGGTTCTGCACTCTCACGAACGATGGGACGGCAACGGCTATCCTGACGGGCTGGCCGCGGAGGGGATTCCACTGCTCGGACGCATCGTGGCGGTTGTCGACGCCTTCGAGGCGATGACCGGCGACCGACCGTATCGCAAGGGCCTGCCGCGCGAGGAAGCCCTCGAGCGCCTGCGCACCAACGCCGGCACGCAGTTCGATCCGAGCGTCGTACGGGCGTTCGTCCGGGTCATCGAGCGGAGGCACAGGGAGGAGGTGGACAGTTCCCGCGCGCCGCACCCGCGCCCATCCCCTCGAGCTGCAGGAACCGCCCCCACCGCAAGGCACGTACACGGATAAGGCGAAGAACTCTCACCGAACCGCGACACTCGAAGGAGGCACGCGTGATGACCCGCCGACGAGCCATAGCTCTCACGGCATTTGTCCTTGCCTGCGCCCTGTTGCTGACGGCCCCCGCGTCGGCCCAAAACAGCATCTCGCGCGATCAGGAGCTCGCCATCGGTCGCGTGACTGCCGTGCAGATCATGGCGCAGTACCCTGTTGTCGCGGATACCGAGTGGCTCGCCTTCCTGGGCTCACTGCGCGATGCCCTGGCGCCGTTTTCCGGCCGGACCGATGTCGGCCATCACATCATCGTCGTTGAGGAGCGCGTGCCGAATGCCGCGAGCACGCCGGGCTATCTCTTCTTTACGACCGGTTTGATCCGCCTCAATCTCGACCGTGACGGGTGGGCGTTCATCATGGCGCACGAGATCGCGCATACCGCCAGACGCCATGTCGCAGTCGAGATCGAGAAGGCCCGCGGCGCCGCCTTCGTCGGGATCCTCGTAGCGATTCTCACCGGGTCGGGGACCGCCGGCAGCGCGGCAGAGATCGTGACCCGCATCACGTCGCTTGGCCACTCTCGCGGCCTTGAAGTCGAGGCCGACATCGAGGCGATGCGGATGATGACCGAGGCGGGCTTCAACCCCGAGAAAGCCGCGGCGACGCTTCGCTTCATGAATGAGGCGACCGGCCGCCGGCAGGAGCAGACGCACTGGGCCGGCACGCACCCGGGATTTGCCGAGCGCGTCGATCGCGTGGAGCAGGCCCGCCGCCAGTCGGCCGATCAGGGGCTGCCGTTGCGCGTCCAGCACTACTACGGACGCGATGCGCGGTCGGGGACGGTCATGGTGCGAGTGAACCGCGTCATCGAGACGAGACGGCAGTGGACCGCGCAGGTAGACGTCGAGAACACCGGGACGGCAACCGCGGGGATCGGCAGCACCGCGATCCGGTTGATCCTCGCCGACGGCCGCACCGTGGATACGACCTTTCTTCGCAGCACGCTCGGGGTCGAAGTGCCGGGCGGGCGGCAGATCAACGGGGCGATCGTGTTCGAGCGCCCTGAAGGCGGGGGCGTGCCGGCGTCGCTCGTCATCCCGTTGTCCATCGGCGAGACGCACACCGAGATCACGCTGCCGCTCTCGGGCGGCGGACCCGTTCAGCCCAGACCCGCACCCGCGCCGCTGCCGCGCCCGCCGGCCCAGTGACGAAAGATCTGCGAGGGCGCCGGGCCAGCTTACTGTAGTCGTTCCCAGATGTAACCCCGTTCTGCCGCGACGATGCGCCCCCACGCCGGGAATGGTGCGTGCGCGAAGACGACGGTGGCAGTAGCAGAGGCTTCCGCGAGTAGCCGGTCGCGTGAGGCGCGCATCGCCACCGCATCACGGCCGGGTGACACCCAGTCTGGATTGGCGATCTCAGACGTGTGGTGAAAAAGATCCCCAACGAAATAGAAGCGCTCTTGGGCCGAGCGCACGCGTACAACGGAGTGTCCAGGCGTCTCGCCCGGAGCGTGGATCATGCGCACGCCCGGGACTATCTCCTGCTCACCATCGACCAGATCCAGCAGGCCTCGCGAATGGAGCAGGCCTAACCGGAGGGTCAATTCTAATTGCGGATCAGCCCGCCGTGGATTGCCCTCCCAGTCCTGGCGGCCGATCAGATGCCGCGCGCGCGGAAACCGCGGCTCGAGCCGGCCGCCTACCTCGGCTGCGACCCCCGCAAAGTGATCATCGTGCCCGTGCGTGATCAGGACATGCGTCACCTCCCCGGCGCGGACACCGAGCGCGGCCAGAGCCGCCCCGAGCCCGGGTGTGCGGGCGTACGCGTGCCAGCGGGCACCGAATGCCTCGTCCCATGACGACCACGGATCATCGAATCCCGGGTCGACCAGCACCGATGCGGCCCCGATCCGGATGTGGATGAGATTGAAGGCGATGTGAATGCGTCCCTCCGCGTCCGCGTCTGGCATCGCGCGCCGCCAGGCTGCTTCGGGCACGCCGAACCGAGGCGCCCACAGGCAGGAGCCTTCGGAGATAACCGTCACGGTGGCGTCGCCGATCTTTCGTGACGATACGTATGTGTGCAGGTCGGGAGTGCTCACTTAGAGCAGTTCTTGCGCGACCTTCGCGAGCGCCGACCGCGGCAGGAGCACGGGTCGACCCGTGACGCGCCGCACCAGATCCTTCATGCCGAGCGAATAGCCAAGCGAGTCCAGGACAATGAGGTCGACGTTGGCTTCGGCGAGCTCTCGGGCCGCACCCTCGATGCTCGTCTCCTTCCTATACGGCGACTGTGACACGACCGTCACCCGGGGTACGACGTCGAGCCACCGGGACCGCTGTTCGGTGATCTGCTGCGGATCGGGCGTCATGACGCCGACATGGGATCTTGGTGCGACCGCCCTGACCAGGCCGAAGATGATCCGCTCGGGATACAGGATGGGACGGGACGATTGGAACGGCGCGAACGTCCCTGTGCACAGCAGGAGAAAAGCGCCCACCCGGTCCTTGAGCTCATCAAATCGCCGTTGCAGGAGCGGCGTGATGTGCCGGTTCGCGACCCTGACGCCGGTGCCGTCCCGCATCCGCGTCACCAGAACGTCATCCCCGGGTTGCGGCGCGAGAGCGCCGACCGCGTCCACCGAAAGGCCGTCCAGCGCTCCGGCCTCAACGATCTCCACGTCACCTCCCAGAAATGCCCGCAGGTCCGGGATGATGTCCACACGCGGGGACTGGCCGATTGTGATTGCGCCTAAGGCTGGGGCCACGCTTTCCTTATAC